>CAZCWE010000199.1:0-7859 GCA_964502285.1 uncultured Spirulina sp.
TCCCTAAACTGGTCATTAAAATGCCCCGCCGTTCTTCGTCGGAACTGGTGAGGGAGAGAATGCCCACGCCTAAATCAAAGCCGTCGAGCATGATGTAGAGAAAGAGAAAGAGGGCCAGAATGACAAACCAAACTTGGGGTAAAAAATGTAAAAGGGCATCCATGGGCTTTGCAGTTCTAGTATTCGGATACGTTCTGTTCCTGGGGGGAGGAACAGAGGGATAAATTGGGTGCATCCCAGTTATGCAATCCCTACCCAACCCTCTTCCACAGGAGAGGGCGTTTAGCTCCCTTCTCTGACGGGAGAAGGGCTGGAGATGAGGGCATGAGATGGCAATCAGTCTGAATCTGCATAAGTTGGGATGCACTCGATAGATGATGTTGAGGGGCGCGATCGCCTACCGTCGCAGTTCCACCGCCCGTTGATCGGGGATGAATTCCGTGGGGGTGGGATCAACGGCGGGATGGGTATCAAAATCGGGCGCGGGCAGGGTCAGGTTGGGCCCGGTGCGGATGATACGTCGCCCGAAATAAAGGGTCGCCAACAGAAGCAGGCTGTAGACAACGCTGAAGGTAATCAGGGAGCCTAACACCGTGCTCGGTGGCAGGTTGGTGGCCGCGTCGGCGGTGCGAATTTCGCCGTACATTGTCCAGGGTTGCCGCCCAACACAGCGCACAATCCAACCGGTTTCAACGGCGAGGTAGCCCAAGGGGGCGGAAAAAAGCCAGGCCCGCAGGAGCCATTTTTGCTCGGCAATGGTGCCGGGTTTGAGTTTCCCCCGTAACCATTGCACGAGGCTGATGGTCATGAGACCGGCCAGGAAAAAGCCGATGCCGCTCATGATCCGGAAGGAGTAGAAAATCAGGCTGATCATTTTGGGGCGATCGCCTGCGTCCCACTCGTTCAAGCCCTGGATTGTGCGGCTCAGTTCGGGTTTGAATTCGAGGATATAGCCGAGGCCTTGGGGAATGTTGAGTTCCCAGCGGTTGCGGCCTTGGTCAGGGTCGGGGATGGCGAGGACGCTCCAGGGGGCGGTTTCTCCGGCGGGGGTGGTGTCCCATTTCGCTTCGATCGCGGCGAGTTTGGTGGGTTGGCGTTCGGCCACTTGTTCGGCGCTGAGGTGGCCGACGTAGATTTGCAGGGGCGTGACGGCGATCGCGATCGCCAGCACAATTTTCAACGACAGACCAAAAAAGGCCGTGTGGCGATCGCGCAGAATATACCAAGCACTAATTCCGCCAATCACAAACAGCGAGGTTTCCAGCGTCGCCAAAAACATATGGGCCACCGATCGCACCATAAACGGATTGAGAATGGCTTGGAAATAGTCACTGACGACGAACTTTCCCGCCACCATTTCGCCCCCAGCCGGGGATTGCAGCCATGAGTTGGCCACCAAAATCCAGAAGGTGGAGAGGTTCGCGCCAAAGGCCACCATAATCGTGGCGAAATAGTGGATCACCGGGTGAACACGTCCCCAGCCAAAGAGCATAATGCCTAAAAATCCGGCTTCGAGCATGAATGCCATCGCACCTTCAAAGCCGAGAATACTGCCGAAAAAGTCCCCCACCGCTTCGGAAAAAGGGGCCCAATTCGTCCCAAACTGAAACTCCATCGGCAGCCCGGAGGCCACGCCAATGCCAAAGTTGAGGACGTAGAGCTTAGACCAAAACCGGGCGTGGTGGTAGTACTCAAGTTTGCGAGTGCGTAACCATAGCCCTTCGATAACTACGAGGTAAACCCCCATGCCGGTGGTGAGCACGGGCCAGAGCATATGAAAAATCGCCGTTAGGGCGAACTGGCTGCGGGATAACGCAACGGTATTGTGAAAAAAATCCATAGTTATTGTGAGAGCAGGATGACAAAGTCTGCCGAAGCATTGGAATACTAGCTCGATCTGAAGCACGACTCTACCAGACTCTGAAGAGACATAGGACTGGTGTTCTGATCAAGCGAAACCCGCATTGGGGTGAGTATCTTTGCTTACGGTAGCGTGGGAAAAAGTGCGATCGCAGAGTCAACCCCAAAAATTTAAGATTTGCATGCCGTGATCATCGCCTTACTTTACAACCAATTAGTTATATGATAGGTTAAGAAACATAAAGCACTACATCGATTCCACGGGTAAGAGCAATGTCTTGACTCTTCACCCCGCAAGCAAGGGCCCGTTTGCCTTGTTTGCTGGTTTTCTTTCTCAGCCCCGGAATCCTGTGCAAGCTAGACCCCGGTTGATCCTATTCCGGGCGAGTCTTACCCTATCCCCTCGTGTTATCGGAGATTTACGGTATGAATACGAATGTTGGTTCTTTTGATCGCTTAATCCGTTTTATTTTGGCAGCGGTGCTGTTGTCCCTCGGTTTACTCGTCTACAGTGGCTCCTGGGCCGGAACCCTGTTGTTGGTCGCCGGAGCCATCACGCTCGCCACGGCGATGTTTGGCTTTTGCGGCCTGTATACCCTGTTGGGCATTAACACCCGCCATTCTCCCGAATAAACCAGAACATCAAGATTGCACCGATACCCATAGGTGCAATCCGCCCATCACTGCCCTGACGATTCAGAATTAACGCAGAGATATCGACTCATCGACGGGATACGAGTCAACCCATCAAGCCTCACCCTGCGATGATGACTCGATTGGCGTTCATTCTGATCTCCCATTCACCACGCCGCCCTGTACCCAGCAAGCCTAGTCTTGCACGCGGCTCAATTTAGAGATTTTCCTCACACCAGGATTTTTAACCATGGATAATATCAATGCATTGCCGGGCGATAGCCCGTCGGTTTCGCGACGACAATTGCTCAACTTTTTGACTGGTTCCGTAATTGCCGCCACCGCAGGTGCAGCCCTGTACCCCGTCGCTCGTTTTTTCGTGCCGCCGTCGGAAGTGGGCGAAGGTGGCGGTATGCTTGCCAAAGATGTGCTAGGGCAACCGATTCCCGCCTCGCAAATTCTTGCTGAGGTTCCGGGGTCTCGCGCTTTGGTGGCTGGTTTGGCCGGAGAGCCGACCTATTTGATTGTTAATGATGATGGCGGCCTCGACCGGATGGGGATTGTGGATAATTGCACCCATCTCGGCTGCACCTTTCCCTGGAATGGACGGGATCAAGAGTTTCAATGCCCATGCCACGGGTCGCGCTATGCCCCGGATGGGTCTGTGGTGCGCGGCCCAGCTCCGCTGCCGCTGAAGTTGGTTCAGGTGGCGGTGCAGGATGATCAGATTTGGATTTCACCCTGGACGGAGCTTGACCCGCGCACGGGTGAGGCTCCCTGGTGGGTCTAAGGTTGCTGCATTCGGCTGCCGGCTTCGACTCCGCAAATACAGCGCACCCTGGGCGAAGTTGTTGGCGAAGCCTCCCGAAGGACTACCGCTTATCCATAAATCAATCTCAAGTTCCAGAACTATCGTGATCCCCCCTAGCCCCCCTTTTTGAAGGGGGGAACCGGAAAAAGTCCCCCTTAAAAAGGGGGATTTAGGGGGATCGATCGCAACTTAGGTCAGTATTTGGGGGTTGTGTATAAGCAGTAGCCCGAAGGGAGAGGGTAACGCTTAATCCACTAAAACACAATTCACTAAAACACAGTAGAGGTTAGATTATGAACTCAACAGCATCAATGACCACCAATGCGATCGCATCCTTGACCCCCCAAGAATTGAGCGAGTGCGATCCGGCCCCGCTGTTGGTGGATGTGCGGAGTGCGGTAGAATTTCGCGCTGGCCATGCACCAGGGGCGAGAAATCTGAGCCTACCCCGGATTATGGTGGGGTTGGGTTTGGGGTGGCGCTGGTTGCTGCCGGACTGGTTTCAGGAACAGGATCGGGAGGCAGCGATCGCGCTCATTTGTCTCACGTCCCATCGCAGTCCCCTCGCGGCTCAACAGTTGCAGCGGGCGGGGTTTCAACAGGTGATCAATATTGCCGGGGGGATGATGGCCTGGCAAAAACAGGGGTTGCCGACGGTTTCGGGTGCGGCAAATTATGAATCTTGTTAAGCGGGTGAGTCAGAGGGTCAGGTGCTGGCCTAGGGTGAACAATGGTGGCCCATGGCACATCTTCAGCCAGGAGAGATTCAGCCCCAATG
This sequence comes from uncultured Spirulina sp., assembly GCA_964502285.1. Taxonomy (GTDB): domain Bacteria; phylum Cyanobacteriota; class Cyanobacteriia; order Cyanobacteriales; family Spirulinaceae; genus Spirulina. The sequence continues at coordinate 4,083 of CAZCWE010000199.1, forward strand.
CCTAATCAACCCCAATTTAGCCCAGTTTCAGACCCTGCCCCCTCATCTTTAGAGCACCTCAATCCGGCGCGATCGCAGCCACTCCAACCCGCTGAAACGGCGGCCCATCCTCCCGATGCGGCGACGGTGGCAGAGCATCTCGATTGGCTCAGTTTTCACCGACTTTGGGGGCAACTGAGTGAGGCGACCTTAGAAGCGATCGCGCAGCGGTGCGTCACGGTGATCGCCGACCCCAACCAACCGATCTACCACGAACATCAGACCCCGGTGGGCTTGTATCTCCTGAAATGGGGATCGGTGGAACTCTATCGGCCGGTGCAGTCGGGGCGATCGCCGATTCAGTATCATGGGGCGGGGGATTTGCTGGGATATGGGCCGTTGCTCAGTGATGGGGATAGCACCTATGCCACGAGTGCGATCGCCCTCAGTAAAAGTGAACTCTGGTTCATGGCCCGCGCCGACTTTACCGACCTCCTCGCCCAATGTCCCGACCTGCAACGCCTCCTCAACACCATCTTGGCGCGAGATCTAGCCGGACTGGCCCGCCATGCCGCCCAAGACCAAGTCCGCTTCGCTGCCCTCCAACCCTACCTTCACCCGATCCCCCACGATCAGCCGCTCCTCGGCAAAAGCAAGGCCACCGAAAAACTCCGTCAACAGAGTGCCGCTGCGGCCCAAGACCTGAAGCCGGTGATCTTTCAGGGTGCATCGGGAACCGGCAAAACCTTTTTAGCGGGTCGCATCCATGCCCAGTCAGGGTTAGCCAGTCGCCCCTTTGCGGAGGTGGATTGTAGCAAGTTGCCCGTGCGGGTCGGGGGGGAGCGGGATACGGATGTGCTGTTTGGGCGGGGGACGACAGTACCGGGTTTGTTGACCCTGCTCGAACGGGGGACGCTGTTGATCACCAATGCTCAGTTGTTGGGTCGCAGCGATCGCCACCAATTACAACAGTATTTCAACACTGGCTCGGTCTTGCCCAACCCAGACCCCCAGTCCCACGCTGCGATCGCCCCGATTCAAACCTGGGTCCGGGTGATCCTCTCTAGTCCCGTCACCCTTGACTTTCCCCAGTTCACCGGCCATCGGATCAAACTCTTCACCCTCCCCCAACGCAAGGCCGACATTCCCCAGCTCGCGGAACATTTTCTCGCCAAATTTTGCCAAGCCCAAGCCCGCCCTCTCCTCACCCTCAACCGGGCCGATCTGCGCCGCTTAATCAGTTATCACTATCCGGGCAATGTGGCGGAACTGGCGGCCATTTTGCAGCGAGCGATCGCGATGACCCCCCCAGAGCAAACCCTGATCCCCGAAGAAGTCCTCTGGTCGGTGCAGTCCGAGCGCAATCGCTTCCGGATTGATCTGCTCAATCAATATCCGTGGCTGCGGCGGTTTTTGCTCAGTCGATGGTATCCAGGTGCAATTTGGGCCGTGATGATGGCAGTATTTGTGCCTGTGACGATCGCAGGCTTGATCGGCCCCCAAGGACGTGAGGACAGCATTACCCTGAATCTCTTTTGGGCTTGGTGGTGGCCGGGCTATCTCTTTTTCTTTGTGTTTGTGGGGCGGCTTTGGTGTGCCGTTTGCCCGTTTATGATTACCGGGGAATGGGTGCGCCGTCTGTCCCTGTGGCTCTTTCCCCGTCAGCAACTTGCCTGGCCGACCAAATGGCTAAATCGGTGGGGGGCATGGCTGTTGTGGCTGGGATTTGTGGCGATTTATCTCTGGGAAAAGCTCTGGGATCTGCCCCACCATGCCTATTTATCGGCGTGGCTCTTGATCATCATTGCGGCGGGGGCTGTGATTTGCAGCATCATCTATGAGCGGCGGTTGTGGTGTCGGTATCTCTGCCCGATTGGGGGGATGAATGGGATGTTTGCGAAGTTGGCGATGATCGAGTTGCGATCGTCGCAGCAGGTGTGCGGCAGTCAGTGCGACACGTTTAGCTGCTATAAGGGCAGCGATGTGACTCCGGTGGACTTTGCCGATGCGTTGCCGACGGAGGGCCAAGCAACGGAGGGCTGTCCGCTCTATTCCCATCCGGCGCAGTTGCAGGATAATCGCGATTGTGTGTTGTGTATGACCTGTTTAAAGGCCTGTCCCAATCGGTCGGTGCAACTCAATGTGCGGTTTCCGGCGACGGATTTGCTGGAGTCCCATCGGGGGTTTTGGGCGGAGGGGGCACTGTTGCTGCTGTTGTTGGGCGGGGTGGGGATGCACCATAGCGATCGCATCCTTGCCGCCCTCGGTTTTCCCGATCTGCATCTGTCGTCGGAACATCTGGCCCTGTCGCTTCCGATTACCGTGGCGATTCTGGCTGTGCCGACTGTGGCGATCGCCCTCACCCAGGCGATCGCCCGTCATCTTGATCCCGCCCTCCCGAACACCGAAACCATGCTCTACGCCTATTTACCCCTCACCCTAACCGCAAATCTCGCCCACTACATCCCCCTGGGCCTGATGGAAGCGGGCCAGATTTTGCCCGTATTGGCCCGCACTTTGGGCTATAGCGGGGCGGGTTTGCCCACCTTAACCTGGAGCAGTGATGTGGCGGTCTTTCTCCAAGGGGTGACGTTGATGGCGGGGCTGCTGTTTAGCCTCTATCCGCTCTATCGCATCAGTGGGCGATCGCACCTCAGCACCCTACCCCACAGCCTCCTGCTCGTCAGTTTCACCGTGGTTTATTTTTGGCTCCTCGTTGCCTAATCGTCCTTGCCCTCTTCTGAAAACCAATGCCCATTCATCCCAACATCACCACCACCATCCGCGACACCCCCCTCGTCCGTCTTCAACGATTGCCCCAAGCCTGCGGCTGTCATGCCGAGATCGTCCTGAAACTCGAAGGCATGAACCCGGCCAAATCCGTCAAAGATCGGATCGCGATCAGCATGATCCAGGCCGCAGAAGATGCTGGGCTGATTCAACCCGGTCAATCCACCATCATTGAAGCCACCTCCGGCAATACGGGGATCGGCCTGGCCATGGTCTGCGCCGCTAAGGGCTATCGCTTGATCCTGACGATGCCGGACAACATGAGCCGCGAACGCCAGCAAATTGTCCGAGCCTACGGGGCAGAAGTGCAGCTCACCCCCGCTCAAGCGGATATGGAAGGCGCGATCGCCCACGCCAACGAACTCCTCGCCACCATCCCCCACAGCTTTTCCCCCCAACAATTCAGCAACCCCGCCAACCCCCAAATCCACTACATCACCACCGGCCGCGAAATTTGGCGCGACACCTGCGGCCAAATTGACATCCTCGTCGTCGGCGTGGGAACCGGCGGCACACTCACCGGAGCCGGTCGCTACCTCAAACGCCAAAACCCCAACCTCCAGATCATCGCCGTTGAACCCGCCCACAGTGCCGTCCTCAGCCACAACCCCCCCGGCCTCCACAACTTACAAGGCCTAGGAGCCGGGTTTATTCCCGATGTTCTCCGCACAGACTTAATCGACGAAATCATCACCGTGACCGAAACCGAAGCCTACGAATGGGGGCGACGCTTGGCCCGCGAGGAAGGGATTATGAGTGGCATTTCCACAGGGGCAGCCGTGGCAGCCGGGTTGCGATGGGGTCAACGTCCCGAAACCCGCGGCCAACGCATGGTAATCATCCAACCCAGCGCCGGAGAACGGTATCTCAGCACCGCCCTCTGGGCCATGCCCTGACGGCTTAAATCCGAAACAAACCTTCAGGGTTGACGGAAAGGAGCGATCGCTGTTGTATCCCCTCACGGTGGAGCACCCCATTGGCCGCCAAAAGTCCACTGGTGATCGCCCG
>CAZCWE010000200.1:0-3419 GCA_964502285.1 uncultured Spirulina sp.
GGCTCGGTCCACTCGGACCACCACGCCCTGTGGGTCAACCGCGCCAATCCGCACCAGCACCGGCTGCGTCGCAAACTGAGCCGGGTCGCCTTTGACGATCGCAATATGTTCCGTGCGATCGAGGGTATTGCGGTAGGCGTAGAGGTGGAAATCCCCGAATTGGCTGGGAAACTGACAAACCGACTCGCGATGGACGAAGCGATCGTGTTGGAGCCGATAGCTAATCAAATCCGCAATACTAATCAGCTTTAACTGATGCTGACGGGCATAGTCAAACAGTTGCCGCAGCCGCGCCATCGACCCATCGGGGTTTTGAATCTCACAGATCACCCCCGCCGGATAGAGACCCGCCAACCGCGCCAAGTCCACCGCCGCCTCCGTATGGCCCGCCCGCTTCAGCACCCCGCCCTGCTTCGCCCGCAGCGGGAAAATGTGACCCGGACGGCGGAGATCGTCCGGGCGGCTCGCGGGGTTGATGGCAATTTGAATCGTTTTGGCGCGATCGTCGGCGGAAATTCCTGTGGTGACCCCCAAATGTGGCGCTGCGTCAATACTGACCGTAAAAGCCGTTTGGTTTGGGTCGGTATTTTTCGTCACCATCAGCGGCAAATCCAACTGATCGAGCCGTTCCCCCGTCATCGCGAGACAAATTAACCCCCGCGCTTCAACGGCCATGAAGTTAATCATATCCGGGGTGGCAAACTGGGCAGCGCAGATGATATCGCCTTCATTTTCGCGATTTTCGTCATCCACAACCACCACGGAGCGGCCCGCCTTAATATCAGCCAGGGCCGCATCAATGGAATCAAATTGAGAGGAAAGAGAGGGCAAATCCAACACGGAGTCTGGGGTAGCGTTTGCGTAACAAGTGCAAAGCTATTCTAACGGACTCCTGGGTGGGGGTTGGCGTGGCCCGGTGGGATCACCAGTCTCCCTGCATCACATCAGAAACCGTGAGGTGAAGTTCCGGAAACATCGGGGATTCAATGATAGTATCGCCGACAAATTTGGTGGCATCGTACCAGCCATCACTCAGGGTCAAAATACTGATTTGGCAATCGAGGGGGTCTACAATCCAATATTCCGGGATATTGAGCACGCTGTATTCCGATCGCTTCGTGCGGTAGTCGGTGCTGCGGGTGGTTTCGCTGACGACTTCGATCACCAGCAAGGGCGCAGGCTCACCGGCTCGGATCACGGCTTCGCGGCTGTGGAGTTCTCGCCATTGGTGACGGGGGAGAATGAAGAGATCAGGGATGCGGACGGTATACCATTGGTGGCTCCGAGGGGATTGCAAGCCGATCACCATGGGCTTGACAATCAAATCCTGTTGGAGGCGTTCGATTTCGAGCCGCAGTTGCCTGTTGAGATAGTCAATGATTTCGCCGTGTTGGCCGGTTCCAATGGACATGGGACTTAATTCTCCATTCACCAATTCGTAGCGAGTGTCGGTATTGTTCGTGTAGTGGATGTAGTCATCCAACGTGATGGGCGCAAGGGTTGTCACCATAGCAGACCTGTAAGGACAAGGGTCAATTGGCGGATATTGTCGCCGGATAGTTCCTATTTCCGGGGGAATTCGTTGGGAATCCTGACGATTTTGCAGCAAATTTTCCGGCGGAGTGCCGAGGCTACTAACCGGAACAGGCTGCCGCAGTTGGGAATAATGCCGACCCTAGGGAACCCGAAGCGGGGGTTCTCGGTCGGAAAGGAGGTCACAAACGTGCAGTCTGACTGCGTGACTTGTCATTCAACCGCTGCCGGAGCTGAGTGAGTTGATAATGTTAAGAGGGCGAACGACGGGGATCGAACCCGCGAATGGTGGTACCACAAACCACTGCCTTAACCACTTGGCTACGCTCGCCATGCCATTAGAGATTGTAGCAGATCATTGAGGGGTTTTGATCAACTGGACTGGATGCAATGCTGAGCGAGGTTGGGGCTGATATTGCAGAATAGGGTGAGACTCCATTCAACGGTCGTAATTTTTTCTAAGGAATCGTCATTTTATGAAACTATGGCAAACTGCCGTTACGAGTACAGGGATTATTGTCGGGGTGCTGGGGGCGGGGTTGGCGATGACCAATCCGGGACGAAGCGCTTATGAGGACTATGCGGTTGAACAGTTGACCTTGTATCTCAATGAAAATCTGTGCCAGGATTTGCCGGAGCAGTTGCGCCAATTTTCTCAACAATGCCAGTCGTTGGGCGATACGCTCTTAGAGACGGCACGGCCGCAACTGCAACAACTGCTAGACAGCAATACGGATCGGGAAAATTATCTGTTGTTTAGTATCTATCGCACGGAGTTGGCGTTGCCGCCGATGGTGGCGGGCTATGAGTTTGAGACCTTGGGGATTCTCAATCAGTTTTATATCTACCGCATGGAGAAGCAGTAGCTCTCTCTGGCTATCCCTGGGGGAGAGTGAGAAGGCGCACGATGTAGAGTCCCCACAGGAGCAGGGGGAGAAATTGCCGATCGCCGAGGGCCATGAGTCGCGCCACCATGACATAGGTGAGGGCGATCGCACCGCCAGCAAGCTCCAAACGCACGAGGGGAGGCTGTACGGGTTGGAGGATGGCGACGGTTACCAGAACTGAGACGACGGTGACCAGACTGATCAGCCTGCTGCCGCGTCGCCAGTGGGGGGCGAGTTTGCCCTGTTGGATTTGTTCTTGGATGTCCCAGAGTTGGATGGTGGCGAGGATGGCAAACAGCGGCAGCACGATCAACAGCGGGTTTTGGGTGGGGAGGATAATCCCGAAGCCTAGGCCGACAATGAGGAGCCAGATCCGCAATAGCAGCGACCAACTCCAGAGCGATCGCTGTAGCGTGTGTTGACAGCCGCCCCACACCAACGCCAACCCACTGAGGGCAAACCAGCTTTCTGTGAGCCAGGGATGGTGGCCGTAGAGCACGATGGAGGTGAGGCCCGGCTCGACGGTGATCATGGGCCCAGTCTGGCCCAGGGCTGACCCAATCCACGGCAAATTACCCACGCCAAGGCCCAGCCAAAACCAGGGGTGATGGAGGAGGCGGGGGGTGTCGGCGGCGTAGAACGTGAGGATGCCCAAGGTCATGATCAGGGCGCTGCCGGGTTGGGTGAGGGCGAGGAGACTGAGGGCGGCGGTCATGCCCCAGAGCCACCGCCAATCGCGGCGCGATCGCAACACCGTCCATAACAAAAGAGTTTCCCAGCACCACAATGCCCCCAAGGGCTGAGCGATGCGCCCCCCGTTCACCGTGGGCAACAGCACCAGATCCACCACCCCCGCCAAAATCGCCATCCAACGGCCCGGAAACAGTTCACGGGTCACCCCATAGAGCAACACCACTGATCCCGCTGTCAACAGGGCCGTGGGCAATCGCAACATCATCAAACTGGCCCCCCACCATTGCGCCCCCCCCACCACCAAAT
>CAZCWE010000200.1:3429-7849 GCA_964502285.1 uncultured Spirulina sp.
CGCGGCTCCCACGACTAGATAGGGCAAGAGGGGAGCGTCTTGCCAGGGGGCGGTGTTCATTAGGGGATCAGCCCAGAGGGTGGTGAGGGTGGTGGTGCGAGCGAGGTGATAGAGGTCGGTTTCGAGACCCGGTTGCAGGGGAAGAGAGGCTAAAGACCAACCGAGGGCGATCGCACTGAGGAGAAACAACCCCAACAAACTGAGTCCTTCTTGCCACAGGGGTTCGTAGCGATCGCGCCGGGTTGGGGAAGATGGGGCCATGGGACGGAAAAGGACTCACGGGGAACAACAAGGGTTGGGTACAGCGTAGGCGGAAACGGGCCCTGGGGGTGCGGTTGGTTTCAGTCTCGGCTTGAGCTGCGATCGCCCTTTGAGTCACGCTGTCAAAATTTCAGATCGCTCAGTCTATCTTGTAAGTAATTGTAATCAAATATTTCGTTACATTAAGCGTTGATTAAAGATTAAAAAACGCTAAGTATTTACGTCTTTAAAATCAGTCTGGTGTCATCATGAAGGTACGTGAGCAACCCTGTGAGAATCCCGAACAGTAAACTCTTAGTCCAATCAGTTCTTGATGATTGGATCTAGCAAAACAACTCTTAGGTTGCTTAATTTCTCATTCCAGATCCACCCTTATTTTTATTGCCAAGCCAGAGAAATGTTTATAATTGCCACAGTTTTTTTGTGTGCGATAACATCTGGTTTGGCATGGACGTTCATTCAGCAGGTCTTACTATGACGACCAAAACCTATGCCACCCTCGACGGCAACGAAGCCGTTGCGCGTGTCGCCTACAAACTCAACGAAGTCATTGCGATTTATCCCATTACCCCAGCCTCTCCAATGGGGGAATGGTCGGATGCGTGGATGAGTGAAGGTCAAACCAACCTATGGGGAACAGTACCGTCTGTCGTTGAAATGCAAGCGGAAGGGGGGGCGGCAGGGGCCGTCCATGGTGCGCTACAAACCGGGTCACTGACCACCACCTTCACGGCCTCTCAGGGGCTGCTCCTGATGGTGCCGAACATGTACAAAATTGCCGGGGAACTGAGTCCCTGTGTGATCCATGTGGCGGCGCGATCGCTGGCGGCTCAGGGACTCTCGATTTTTGGGGATCACAGTGATGTGATGGCCGCCCGCGCCACCGGTTTCGGGATGCTCTGCTCGGCCTCCGTCCAGGAAGCCCACGATCTCGCCCTGATTGCCCATGCGGTCAGTTTAGAAACGCGGATTCCCTTCCTGCACTTCTTCGATGGCTTCCGCACCTCCCACGAGATCCAAAAAATCGAGCTGCTAGAGGATCAGCAGATTGGCAGTTTGATCGACATGGATTGGGTTTTTGCCCACCGCGATCGCGCCATGACCCCCGATCGCCCCGTGTTGCGCGGCACGGCCCAAAACGCCGACGTTTATTTCCAAGCCCGCGAAAGCGTCAACCCCTTTTACAATGCCTGCGCTACGGCGGTACAGGCCACGATGGACAAACTCGCCGCCCTCACCGGACGCAGCTATCAAGCCTTCCAATATGAAGGCGCACCGGATGCGGAGCGGGTGATCGTGCTGATGGGGTCAGGCTGTGAAGCAGTGCATGAAACCGTGGACTATCTCACCGCCCAAGGGGAAAAAGTTGGCGTGATCAAAGTGCGCCTCTATCGTCCCTTTATGGTGGAACTGTTCAAGGCGGCGTTACCCGATACGGTGCAAGCGATCGCCGTCCTCGACCGCACCAAAGAACCCGGTTGTGCGGGCGAACCCCTCTATCAAGACGTGCTCAATGCCCTCGTGGAAACCTGCGACGGCATGATCCCGAAAGTGGTCAGCGGGCGTTACGGCTTGTCCTCGAAAGAGTTCAACCCCGCCATGGTCAAGAGCGTATTCGACAACCTCAGCGCGGCCAAACCCCGCAACCACTTCACCGTCGGCATTGACGACGATGTCACCCATACCTCCCTCAGCTACGACCCCAGTTTTTCCACGGAGCCGGACAATGTGGTGCGGGCGATGTTCTACGGGCTGGGTTCCGATGGAACGGTGGGCGCGAATAAAAACTCGATCAAAATCATCGGCTCCGCGACGGACAACTACGCCCAAGGCTACTTTGTCTACGACTCGAAGAAATCCGGGGCGGTGACGGTGTCCCACCTGCGCTTTGGCCCGAATCTGATTCGCAGTACCTACTTAATTAACCAAGCCAACTTTATCGCCTGTCACCAATCGATCTTCCTCGAAAAGCTCGACATGCTCAAGGATGCGACCCAGGGGGCGACGTTCTTGCTCAACAGTGCCGATGGGCCGGATCAGGTGTGGGGTAAACTCCCCCTCGAAGCCCAAGAGCAGATTGTGCGCAAGGGCTTGAAGTTCTACGTGATCAATGCCTTTAAGGTGGCGCGGGACAGCGGCATGGGAGGCCGGATCAATACGGTGATGCAAACCTGTTTCTTTGCCCTGTCGGGGGTGTTGCCGAAGGATGAAGCGATCGCCCAAATCAAAAAAGCGATCGAAAAAACCTACGGCAAGAAAGGGGCCAACATCGTCCAGATGAACCTCACCGCCGTCGATAATACCCTGGAAAATCTCTTTGAAGTGCCGATTGGCGATGCTGATTCACCCCTGCGCCGCCTGCCGGCCATGCCCAGCAATGCCCCGGATTTCGTCCGCGACATCGAAGGCAAAATGCTGATCAAAGAAGGCGATGATCTGCCCGTCAGTGCGCTGCCCTGTGACGGAACCTATCCCACGGCAACGTCGAAATGGGAAAAACGCAACGTAGCGCAATTTATCCCCACCTGGGACCCGGATGTTTGTGTGCAGTGCGGCAAATGTATGATTGTTTGTCCCCACGGTACGATTCGCGGCAAGGTGTACAGCCCAGAGCAACTGGGCAATGCGCCGGAAACGTTTAAAGCCACCGAGAGCCGCGATCGCGACTTCACGGGCCAAAAATTCACGATCCAAGTAGCCCCGGAAGACTGCACCGGCTGCGGCATTTGCGTCGATGTATGCCCCGCGAAAAATAAATCGCAACCCTCCCGCAAGGCGTTGAACATGGCTGATCAGCCGCCCTTGCGCGAACCGGAACGGGAAAACTGGGATTTCTTCCTTAACCTCCCCAACCCCAATCGCAACGGTTTGAAACTCAACCAAATTCGCCAACAGCAACTCCAAGAACCGCTGTTTGAATTCTCCGGAGCCTGTGCTGGTTGTGGCGAAACGCCCTATCTCAAATTGGCCTCGCAACTGTTCGGCGATCGCATGGTCATCGCCAACGCCACCGGTTGCTCCTCCATTTACGGCGGCAACTTGCCCACTACCCCCTGGGCCACCGATGCCCACGGCCGCGGCCCCACTTGGTCAAACTCCCTTTTTGAAGACAATGCGGAATTCGGGATGGGCTTCCGGGTCTCCCTCGACAAACACGCAAGTTTCGCCGCCGAACTGGTGACGAAATTGGCCCCGCAACTGGGCGATGACCTTGTTTCCGGCTTGTTGAACGCTCAACAGGTGGACGAAGCGGAAATTTGGGAACAACGGGAGCGGGTGGCCACCCTGAAGCAACACCTCGGCAACATTGGCGACGGTGACCCTGCCTTTGCGGAGGCGCGGCAATTGCTCACCCTGGCGGATTACCTCGTCAAGAAATCCGTGTGGATTATTGGCGGGGACGGCTGGGCCTATGACATTGGCTACGGCGGTTTGGATCATGTCCTGGCCAGCGGGCGCAATGTCAATGTGTTGGTGATGGACACGGAAGTCTATTCCAATACCGGCGGGCAATCCTCCAAGGCAACCCCACGCGGGGCCGTGGCGAAATTCGCAGCGGGCGGCAAACCCTCGGCGAAGAAGGATCTCGGCTTGATTGCCATGACCTACGGCAATATCTACGTGGGGTCTGTGGCGATGGGCGCGAAGGATGAACATACGCTGCGGGTGTTCCTCGAAGCGGAAGCCTACGATGGCCCGTCGTTGATCATTGCCTATTCCCACTGCATCGCCCACGGCATCAATATGCAAACGGCCATGAGCCATCAAAAGGCGATCGTGGATAGCGGGCGGTGGTTGCTCTATCGGTACAATCCCGATTTGGTGGCCCAGGGTAAAAACCCGTTGCAGTTGGATTCCCGTGCGCCGAAGCGGCCGGTGAGTGAGACCTTTAACGCGGAAAACCGGTTCAAGATGTTGACGAAGACCAAACCCGCCGAAGCGAAAGAGTTATGGGCAGAAGCTCAGGTGGATGTGGATACCCGTTGGCAGATGTATCAATACCTGGCATCACGGCAGGTGGCGAACTCTGAAGCAACAGAGAGCGTCGAATAGGGTATTGCAGTTGTGAGCAATGACGTGGGCGCGATCGCGCCTGCGTCCTTCCTTCCCTTTCCCGCTTCATTCCACGGCCGAATCACCACGGTAACGTTCCGAATCT
>CAZCWE010000201.1:0-7835 GCA_964502285.1 uncultured Spirulina sp.
TTTAGCGATGTCAAGATAGACATAAAACGCCCCATCGGGCCGCGTGCAGGAAATTCCCGGAATCGCCGCGATCGCATCCAGCACATAGGCCCGCCGTTCCGTAAACGCCGCCCGCATGATTTCCAGCGGTTCCTGAGTCCCTTCGAGGGCTGCGATCGCGCCAAACTGCGCAAAGGTACAGACATTCGAGGTGCTGTGGCCCTGCATCTTATTCATGCCCTGAATCAGCGGCAACGGCCCCGCCGCATAGCCCAACCGCCAGCCCGTCATCGCGTAGGCCTTCGCAAACCCATTACTAATAATCGTCCGCTCAAACGCCGCCGGACTCACCGCCCCAATACTCAGATGCTCCGCCCCATCGTAGAGAATCTTTTCGTAAATCTCATCGGACACCACCAAAATATCCGCCGCCACCACCACATCCGCCAAGGCTCGGATCTCCGCTGGTGGGTACACCGAGCCGGTAGGGTTCGAGGGAGAATTGAGCACAAACAGTTTGGTCTGGGGGGTAATCGCTGCCTGCAACTGCGCCGGGGTAATCCGGTAGCCCGATTCGGCGGTGGTTTCCACGAGAATCGGCGTGCCCCCCGCCAGCTTCACCATTTCCGGATAACTCACCCAATAGGGCACGGGGATGATCACCTCATCCCCTGGTTCAATCAGGGTCATCATCAGGTTGTAGAGGGAAAACTTGCCGCCGTTGGTAACGATGACGTTGGCGGCTTCGTAGGGGAGTTGGTTGTGGGTTTGGAGTTTGTGGGCGATCGCTGCCCGTAACTTCGGTTCCCCCGCTGCCGGGCCGTAGCGCGTTTTACCCGCATCCAGGGCCGCCTTCGCAGCGGCTTTAATGTGGTCAGGCGTATCAAAATCCGGCTCCCCTGCGCTAAAGCTACACACATCAATGCCGTCCTCTTTCATCGCCTTGGACTTGGCGGAAATATCTAATGTCATGGATGCGGGAACTTGATTGATGCGGGTAGCTAATTTCACGGTAAAGCGGCCTCTCAACAGGGCATTAATAGGGATTAACTCCCCAGTGTATGGGGTGAGTTGCCGGAGGTGTTGCTGTCTTTAATACTTTTTTAGATGAAGTCCGGGTGAGGGGCTGCCTCGCTCCGTTCATTGAACTTCAAGAGGCTAGGTGGCGTGGAGGCCGTAGGGCAAGCCCGTGATCGTGAAACCCGCCCAATAGTAGGGGTGGGCGTAGGGGCATACCGTTGCGCCCAGGCGTTCGGCTTTGGCTTGGGTGAGGTCTTGGGTGATGTGGAGATGGTCGAGACAGGCGGGGGCGGCGTGGGTCAAATGTTTGAGGAGGGTGTCGTAATGGTGGAGCAGGTCTTGATAGGTTAAGGTTTTGAGCCAGTTTTGGGCTTGGTGGAGGGCGATCGCAGGCGTGATGTCATCCTTTAACAGCGCATACATATACCCCATCAGCAGGGCCGTGGACATTTCCGCCACGGGCCAGAGACTCACCACCACATGGCTAGAGCCTTGGTGCAAAAAGACCGTTGGAAAGCCTAATCCTTCCAGGTCAATGTGAAAATCAGGCCCCAACTGCAACCGATGACCCGACAGGCAAACGAAGAGGGGAGCCGGTGCGTCCAGGTGTTTGAGTGCAGAGATCGCCAAGCGGCTCTCGTCCGCCAACTCCAAGCCGGATGCGTTGCCCCACGTCCCATCCCACCGACTCTCGCCGGCAAAATGGAACAGTTCTACCCCCGTTGCCAGGGCCGCCTCGACCTGCGCGGGCGTGGCTTGGCTGTGGTCTAGGTGATGGTGCTGGAAAAACTGAGCAACGATCGCCCATTCGGCGGCGGCATGGGGGGAAGCCCCGGCAGACCCGGCAACGGTGAGGAGCGATCGCAAGGCCAGGGACGGGCGATCGTGCTGCTTCTGCAACAGGGTCAACCCCATTTGCACCGACGGCAGATAGGTCACCACGTAGGCCGGGTGGTCAAACTGGGGATGGTTAATCGCTAAATGGAGGGGAACCAGATGCAATTCCTGATGGGGAACCAAAATCAAATGGGTCAGATCGTCCGGTAACCGTTCCCACACCGTCCCCAATTGCAAAATCTCGCTCAACTCCGCCAAGCGGGGCAACAGTTGATTGCGCCAATGCTGATCGTCTTCGGGCTGTTGACTGTGTTGCTCACTGACAAACTCCAGGCTCGACCATTGTTGCCACCAGTCCCGAAACTGGATCAGTTGGTCATAGTTACCGCTGATCACCTGCAACGGTTGCCGATGGAGGACGATAAACAGGGTGATACTCGCCGGACTGATGTGCCAATAGAGCAGCCCGGTTTCTTCCGTGAGCAACTGCTGCATCTGGCTGTAGGTGGGGGGCGGCACGATCTGCCCGTCCCAGTCGGGTTGGAGTTGACTGTGGAGAAGCGCGTTGCGCCGTTCTTCGGCCAGTTCGATGGCCTGGAGTCGCTGTTTGGGGTCGATGGCTTGGGAGAGTTGCTCGACTTTGAGTTGATAGAGCCCCCGGAGTTGGTGCAACCAGCGTCGTCTTTGGCTGACATTGCTGGCGTTGAGTTGCAGTTGATTGATGATCAGCAGGGCAATGTTGAGGTGATTTTTGGTGTTGAGGATGCTGCCGGTGCGTTGATAGGTGACGATCAGGTCTGTCATCACCTCCAGGTAGTCGGCTTCGAGGTTGGGCTGATCTTGGAGAAAGTCGAGACTGCGCCGGAAGGCAGCGATCGCACGCTCTAACAGCGGTCGCGCCTGTTTGGGTTGGGTTTGGGCGACCTGGCCAAACACGAGGCCGATGGCATGGGCTAGAGTGCCGAGGGCGAGGGCGCGATCGTGGGTGAGGTGTTGGAGTTCATTGATCGCAGTTTCCCAGTTTTGCAGGGCGGCGGTGGGGCCGTGGTCGGGGGCGTTGTAGAGCGTCCAGCCTCGATTCACCCAGGCTTGCCAGCAGTTGGCATCTAAGGAAAGGGCCGTGGTGAAGTCGGCGAGGGCGGCTTCGGTTTGCCCGGTGTGACTCAGGGCAAGGCCACGGCCATTGAGGGCGAAGACTGATTGGGGTTGGAGGGCGAGGGCCTCTTTATAGTCAGCGATCGCTTTGTCATAGTTGCCGAGGGCGGCGTGGCTGTTGCCGCGATTGTAATAGGCCTGATTCAGGTTAGGCGCAAGCAGGATCACTTGGGTAAAGTCATCGACGGCGGCTTGGTCGCGTCCGAGGGTTTGCCAGGCCAGGCCGCGGCTGTGATAGGCGTAGTGATCATTGGGGTCATGGCGCAGGGCCTGGCTGAAGTCCGCGATCGCCGCCTCCCCATCTCCCCAGGCCAAATTCACCCACCCCCGGCCGGTATAGGCCCAGGGCCAATCAGGTCGAAGGGCGATCGCGGCCTCATAATCTCGCCAGGCCGCCGCGTGATCCCCCAGACGATGGTGGGCATGGCCGCGCCCCAAATAGGCGTAGTAGCTCAGGTCTTGCCCATGATCAATGCCGTGGGTGAAATGGGCGATCGCTTCTGTAAACCGCTCCAACCCCAGCAACACATTCCCCTGGTTAAAATGCCCTAAATCCGATTGGGGATGGTGACTGAGGAGCTGTTCAAATTGCGTCAACGCCTCCGTGGGTTGGCCGTGATAGTACAGAGCCACCCCGCAGGCATTTTCCGCCCGCTCAAACTCCGGTTGCCGCTCTAGGGCCGTGCGCCAGAGGGAAATCGCCCCATCCAGTTCTCCCGTGGTGTAGAGTTCGAGACCGTAGTTAAACAGTTCGTGGGGGTCATCGGAGCTGATCACCGTGGCGGGCTTTGTGGGTTGCGGAGCGTTGAGGGTCGCGCGATCGCTCATATTCAACAACCGTCGCCCCAACCCCGCCGATGCATCTCCCAACTCCCCACAGCCCAAATTCCCCAAGCGGATCATCCGCTCGGCCATGGCCCGGTTCAGGTGCTGGGGAGATTGGCGCAGTAGGCTTTTGCCGTAGCGATGGAGCCACGACACAAACCAAGGGTCATGCTGGCGAACCCCCAAGTAATTCACCAGATCATCCCGCTGCCACCCCTGAGCTACCCCCTCTAACAGTTGGTAAAACAGGGATTCATACCCATCGTTGGTCAGGGGGGTGATTTCGGTGGGGTGAGGTGTTGGGGATTCGGCACTGAAAACAGCACGGATTAGATCCCTCAACCATTGCAGCGGGAATTGCAACATTAGCAGGGCATTCAATGAGCTAAATTCGAGTCACTCTTTTTAACATAATCTGAATTGGCCCTCCGCCCATGATCTCAGCCTGAGGGATTCTGCCCAATCTTGCCGCACGTTTGGCGGTAGCTTGGGGCATGGTTCCGCCCCCTCTTCATAATTTTTGCCCTGCATCTGGACACCTTTTCCCCAAGCGATCGCTGTTTTCCACACCTTTTCCCCGGTTTTTCCCACAGGCTTAGGGAAGCGTTAAGCTCGAATTAACCCCAGCATGACCGGGACTTTAACGAATGGAAGGGAAACGTTTACGATTCCTGAGGACCAAAACTAATCTGCTCCGATTCATAGTCCGGCGGTTCGATGTGAATCAGCACCCGCACCGGGCCAAAACGCTCATCTAGGGCCTGCTCCACGGCTTCGGTAATCTCGTGGGCCGTTTCCACATCCTGCGCCTCAACAATCATGTGCATTTCCACAAAAACCTGCCGCCCCAATAAACCCCGCGAGGCAATATCGTGACAGTTCACCACTCCCGGCACCGTCATGACGACTTGATAAATGGCTTCTGGGGCGATCGCAATCTCATCCACTAACCAGGGCAAATTATCCCGCAGCACCTCCCAACCACTGCGAAACACCAACAACGCCACCGGGAACGCCAGCACAATATCCAACCACAACAACTGCGGCATATCCCACACGCGACTTTGCCACAGCCCAATCATCCCCGCCAGCACCACGATCGTCACCCACACATCGCTCATCGTATGTTTCGCATCGGCAATCAACAGCGGGCTGTCCAACCGCAGCCCTACCCGCCGCTCATAGAACGCCACGAAAATATTGATCCCCAACACCAGCAGCAACAGCCACAACTCCCCCCCCGCAATCCGCACCGGACTCGCCCCCAGCCACAGCCGCGTCACCGCCGATCGCAAAATTTCAAAACAAGTAATCCCTAAAAAGGCCGCAATGCCCAGCGCCCCCACCGCCTCAAATTTTTGATGACCGTAGGGATGCTCGCGATCGGGATGTGGGGAAGACCAGCGATTGGCCAACAGACCCAAAACATTGTTGGCGCTGTCGGTTACACTGTGGAGCGCATCGGCTTGTAAACTCAACGACCCCGTCCAAAACCCCAGCCCGGCTTTGATCGCCATAACCAGGAGATTAAAACCGAGGGTGAGGATCAACACGTAACGAACTTGAGCCCGTGGGGATTGTATTGCCATGATTTAAGTATTCTGAGCGGAAGCCAATTTGTTGAAAATTGTCGCAAACTTCTGGGTTGATTTGTCCCGATTCGTGAATTCCGTAATTTACAGGCGGGGGCCATTCGTGTTGTAATTTCCCTAACTTGAGCGACACCGTTTGCCGCCCCATCGAGTCTCTCGACTGCCATCCTTGATCGCTACTTTATTGGTTTCCAATGCCCCAACTGACAATTAACTTACTCGAAGGCTCTGTCTCGTTCACTTGCCCACCCGAAACGGTTCAGGCGATTCAAGAGGCGATCGCAGCCCTCATGCAAGACCTCAGAGCGAGCACCCTCAGCAGCCCAGGCAAGCGTCCCAAGCCCAAGCCCCCCCTTGACTATTGCCACACCGGCGAGGTCTTTCTCGAACTCTTTTGTAACCCCAATATTTATCCCAGTCCCTTTGCGGCCCGGGTGTTGGTGACGCTGCGAGACGATCGCATTCGCCTCAGCTCAGAAGCCGAACTCACACGCCTGATTGAGGATCTCAATCAATATTGCGAGCAACTCGAAACCTAGCGCCCTGCCGGGGTTGAGCCAACAGGAGAAGAAGTCACAGCGGTGCTAGTGTGGCAGCCGTATGACTTCTCCGATGGGAATGATTGGGACCAGCTTGAACGGGACTGGATTGGGTTAGAGAGTTATTCGCTTGCTGTTGTGAATTCCCCACGGATGTTTTGCGAAAACACCAACATCCATGGTCTCAGGTCAGACCTTGAATCTAATCGTTGTCCCAGGATTGCGCGCCGATCAAGTCCACGATGCGATCGCGCAGCAAATATTCACACTTTGCCAACTCGCATTCCACGTAGATCCATTCCCGTGCAGGAATGTGTTGACAAAGCACATAAATAGGCTGTTGCCGGCTCACCAAACCCTGTTCGACCAACTGACGAGCTTCGTCTTGCAACATTGAAACCGAATAGTGGAGCCCAGCATCATACTCTGCATCTGGAGTGGGAGCCGTTAATGTATTTACACTCATAATTCACCTTTAATTAAGCCTTAGCGGTGGTATATCTAGAGCTAATTGGGTGGTGTAGCACGGAAAATTTTAGGTTTCCTACCCAGAGAAGCATCCTCATTCAGTATAGAGAGTTACAGATTGATTGCCCAGCCAGATAAGAATTCTAAAACACCGCTTCAATTTCGGTTATCTGTGTTACTAAAAATGAGAAAACGACTGAAACTGAAGAATTCTTGACCCAATTGCCCGATTAACGTGAATTTTGACAGTCGCAAGATCCCGACGGGATGATCAACGCCGATTCCCGCTTTAGTTCCTGCTCTGTTTGACAGCCGACAGCATTTTTAAACGTTGAATATTCAAGGCGGAGAGAAAAAAGGGTGGAGGTATAGATTAAGAGAGATTATATAAATTCATCCCCGATTCCCTGAACTGTTGAAAGTCTTTGCTGTTGAGACTGGAAAAGCCTCTCAAGCAGGAGATGCTGTGCGCTTGGCATC
Source organism: uncultured Spirulina sp. (assembly GCA_964502285.1). Classification (GTDB taxonomy): domain Bacteria; phylum Cyanobacteriota; class Cyanobacteriia; order Cyanobacteriales; family Spirulinaceae; genus Spirulina. Next base: position 6,896 of record CAZCWE010000201.1, read on the forward strand.
TGGCCGTAGGTAAATGCCCAAGGACATTGGGATGAACACCAATTCGTAAGCCATCGGGCCAAATAAGGACTACCGTAAAGGATTACGGCCCCAATCTTTTGGTCTCTTAATAAACCCTTAAGTTGTGTTTGGAGCGCGGGGGCGAGGCTTGCTGTGCCGCGAAAGGGATTGCCTCGAATGAAGAGCTGGAGCAGGCTGGGGGTGTGAATGCTATCCCAGGGAAACTCTAGAAGTTGTTCCGGTTCGAGGCAGCGGAGTTGGTAGCCTTGGCGTTGGGGCAGGACGATCGCTGGGGCAGTTCGACTGAGAAAATCGCAGGTGAATGGCGCAGGGGTGACGATGAAGTTGAGTGGTTGCGCCGCAGGGTCGGGGGCTTGGAATGCGTCGAAGGCGTGGGTTTGGAGGGAGTGGTGGAGGATGGTGTGGACGGTGTTTTGGGCGTGGGAACTGGCGAGGGGGGTGAGGCGATCGCTGATCATCCCAGTAGCGGAGGGGGCGAGTTTCGCTTTGGCGGCGGCGATGCGATCGGCGGTGGCGGCGATCTGGGCGGCGGGAATGCGTCCGGTTTCAACGGCGGCGGCAATGGCGAGGATTGCGGCTTCGGGGTCGGCGGGCATCAGGATAATATCGGCTCCGGCGGCTACGGCTTGCACGGCAACTTCCTCCGGGCTGGCCCAATTGGCAACGCCGCCCATCACCAAGGCATCAGTGACGATCAATCCCTCAAACCCCAGATTGTGCCGCAATTGGCCCGTGAGGATCGGGGCGGAGAGGGTGGCGGGGGCGGTGTCGTCCCAGGCGGGGATGAGGAGATGACCGGACATGACGCTATCGACCCCGGCGGCGATCGCTGCTTGGAAGGGGGGAATTTCCACCTGTTGGAGGCGATCGCGATCGTGGGAGAGGCTGGGGAGGTGCAGGTGCGAATCGGTTTGGGTAT
>CAZCWE010000202.1:0-7826 GCA_964502285.1 uncultured Spirulina sp.
ATTGCACCGACGGATCTGCCGAGGTTGTTAACCGGGGGGGAGGTGACGACTCAGGCCGGTGTGACAACGGGATCAGTGCATATAGCAGGGGATGTGACCGGGGAACGGGTGGATCTGTGGGCGGCGGATCGGGTGACGGTGCTGGATCGGGCGGCGGTGAGCGGGGATGTGCGGGTGGCGCGTTTCAGTGCGGCGGGGTTAAATCCGGATCAGGCGGTGTTTATTGATGAACGGGCGGATCAGGCGGAGGCGTTGCTGTTTGGTGGGGCGGCGGGAACGGTGACGCAGATGATCCGGCGCGATCAGGATGGGATTGCGATCGCCACCACCCAACTGGCTGAAATTCACGATGCGATGGGCCCGCTGGACTCCGTGGCGATCGTCGCGGAAGGGAACGCGGGGAATTTTTGGTTAGGCAATCAATGGATCACAAGCGAAACGGTGCAGGACTATCAAACCCAGTTGCAAACCTGGTCAGAATCCCTGACGGCGGGGGCGGATCTGTTGTTGTATAGCTGCTTTACGGCCTTGGGGGCGACGGGGGAGGCTCTGATCACGAGTTTGGCCGATTTCACGGGGGCGGATGTGGCAGCGTCGCTCAATGCCACGGGCAGTGCCAACTATGGGGCGGATTGGCTCCTGGAGCGGAGCACGGGGGCGATTGAGGCGCAAAACCCCTTTACCGTGGAGACATTGGCGCAATGGTCGGGGAAACTCGCCACCCTGACCGTGACGAACTATGACGATGCGGGAGAAGGAACATTGCGATCGCAGATCGCCGCCGCGGCCGCTGGGGATACGGTGACTTTTGCTGAGGCATCGCGTTCGGTGCTACTAGACAGTGAAATCGCCTGGGCCACGGATAACCTGACGATTGATGGCAATGGGGCAACGGTGAACGGTCGGAATCGTTCGCGGGTGTTTAATATTGCGGCTGATACGGCAACGCTGCAAAATCTCCGCATCCAAAATGGTCGGGTGGCGGGCAATGGGGCGGGGATTAACCACACGGGGACGGGGGCGTTAACGTTGGATGGAGTCCTGATTCGGAATAATCAATCGACCGGATTGGGGGGCGGGATTTATAGTGATTCCGGTACGGTGACGATGACGAATCATGCTGGCAATTTAGACCTGAATCTTTATGCACGCAATACGGTATCCATCGATGGTACGGGTCTGATTTTATTAACGGGGGATGTGCAGACGAATCAGGCGCTGACGTTGACGGCGGCAGGTACTGTTGATATTCGGGGGTTAACCTTGGCGGCGGGGAATGTGACCCTGACGGCGGGAGACCAAATTCGCACCGGGGATCTAACCACAGTGGCAACTCCGAGCGGGGCCATGGGGGCGATCGCTCTCACGGCCGGGGGGCAAATCACCACCGGCTCCCTCAACACCAGCAGCGCCACCGGGGGCGGCGCGATCGCCCTCACCGCTGGCACGCAAGTGAGCACTGGAACAATCACCACCGCTGCCACCACAAGCGGCAATGGGGGGGCGGTGACTATTCGCGGTGACCAACGGATTCAAACCGGGGCGATCAATACCGAAGCTCTGACGGGGCGCGGGGGGGATGTGACCCTGGATACCTTGGGGTTTGTGCAGGTGGATGGTGCGATCGCCAGCAGTCTGTTCAAGGAGATTAATGATTTACCGGAAGGGGTCAGTATTTCCTCCGCCGGGAAAACCGCTGCCGGGGCGTGGAACAGTGGCCAAATCAACATTCTCCACGGGGGGTTGAATCCTTTTCGAGTTGGGGAAGCGGTGCGCGGCAACCGGAGCGGCACGTCTGGATGGATCACCACGGGGTTAACCACCCTCCTCACGGGCGTTTACGAAAACGATCTCGATCTTGGGGATCTGCGCCTGACCCGCCAATGCCCTACCATTTGCGACAACGATGAGGATTTCTTAGGGGACATTGATGACCTCGATCAATCCGATCGCTACGTGGAGCAACCCAGGGCCCATTCTCCCGCCATTCAAATTCGGACGAATACGGTCAATTCCCTTGGTGACCCGAAAATCATGGAAACCCTGTCGCAGATTGATCAGCTCATGAGTCGGGACTATACCACCACGTTGCAAGCCCTGGCCATGGGGTCAACTGAGCAAAACACCACCAGCAGCTCGGAGGAGGGCGATCGCACCGATGTTTTTGCCCAACTGCTCAACAGTCAAGGCACACCCAACCAAGCCAAGACCCCCGACATGGCCGAACTGTTCGCCTACATTCGTGAACAAACCGGCACCTCCTACGGCTTCGTCTATGCGTTGAGCTTACCCGATGCCCTCGAACTGATTTTGATCACGCCCGATGACAAAGTGATTCGTCAGATCATCCCCGCAGCCGATCGCGCCACCCTCAACCGCACGGTCACCACGTTCCGCCGTCGGATTCGGGGTTTGGGGAATGGGTATCAAACCTCAGCGATACAGCTTTATGATTGGTTGATTCGGCCGCTGGAGCCGTACATTGCCGACCTCGATATTGATACCCTGGTGTTTTCCATGAGTGAAGCCCTGCGGACTGTGCCGATGGCGGCGCTTTATGATGGCGAACAGTTCCTCGTGGAGAAATACAGCCTCGGCCAAGTGCCCAGCCTCAGCCTCACCGATCGCACCTATCGCTCCGTGCAAAATCCCACTGTGCTCGCTATGGGTGCATCGGAGTTTGATACCCTGCAAGACCTGCCCGGTGTGCCCCTTGAGTTGAAAAGCGTCACCCAAAACCCCAAGAGCCAAGCCTTTCTCAACCAAGACTTCACCCTGGAAAATCTACGCACCTATAGCCGCGATCGCGACTTCAATGTGGTTCACCTCGCCACCCACGCCGCCTTTGAACCGGATCAACTGGATCAAGCCTATATCCAACTCTGGGACGAACGGCTGCTGATTGCTGACCTGCGCACCCTGGGCTGGAATAATGCGCCGTCGGTGGAATTGTTGGTGCTCAGTGCCTGCGACACCGCGTTTAATGATGCGGAGGTGGAGCTGGGGTTTGCGGGGTTGGCGGTGCAGTCGGGGGTGAAAACGGCCTTGGCGAGTTTGTGGCAAGTGTCGGATTTGGGGACGTTGGGGCTGATGCATAATTTCTACGAGCAACTCAACGCGCCCACCCCACTGATCAAAGCCGAAGCCCTGCGCCAAGCCCAGCTCAGTTTGCTCCAGGGCAGAACGACGCTGCGAGAGGGCGCGATCGCTGACATTCCCCTGCCGCCCGACTTGGCTGACTATAACCTTGATTTAACCCATCCCTTCTATTGGAGTGGCTTCACCTTAGTGGGCAGCCCTTGGTAGGGTTGCACGTGGAGGGCGATGTTTTAATGAATACTGTCTTAGATTCCGTGAAATTACGCACAAATCAATATTTAGATGTCCTAAACCTTTACCCTATCCCTTCGGGAGGCTTCGCCAACAACGCCCTCAAGGTGCGCTGATTGTATGCCTATGCCTCAGCTATCTTTCTCGTTGCTAGAGGGGGGAATAATGGGCCGTTGTTTCTAATTCCCATAACGGTAATTATCGGATTTAAGCATCCGGGAAGCGCGATCGCATCGCCTTGCAGGGGTTTCCCCAGGCCACCATCGCGGGCGGGAGGTCGCGAAACACAGAACTCCGCGCTCCGACGACGGTATTTGACCCAATCGTCACCCCTGGGGCAACAAAGCAATCCGTGGCAATCCAGACCCCATTGCCGATCGCGATCGGGGTGGTTTCGAGTTTGAAGGTGGGGTCGTTAATGTTGTGGCTGCCGGTGCAGAGATAGCATTCTTGGGAGATCACCGTGTGAGCGCCGATGGTGATGTGATCGAGGCTGTAGAGCACCACATCATCGCCGATCCAACTGTGATCGCCGATCGCCACTTTCCAGGGATAGGTCACCCGTGCCGTGGGACGAATCACCACGCCGCGCCCAATTTTCGCCCCGAATAAGCGCAACAGGGCGCACCGCACACCGCTCATGTTGTGCAGCGTCAGGGGAAAACACACCGCTTGCACGAACCACCACAGGAGGATCACGACATTGGAACGCCCCCGATCAAAAAACGATTGATCGTATTGGCTGAGGTCGATCCAGGCGCGATCGCTCTCCTCTCCCTTCATCTCTAGCGGCTCATCCGTCATGGTTCGATTTCACCGGCTCAGGGTTCGTCGGGGTCACGTTCAACTGACCGCCAAATTTACGCAGTTCGTAGAGTTTCACGCCAATTTGATATTCATACTGACTCAGCAAGCGGCCGTAGGTATAGCCCGCATGGCCATCTAAAAACCCAAACCGCAAAATATAGAACAGCACAAACCGCAGAGTCGGCTTAAACGGCAATCGCACCCAAATCGTTTTGAGGAACCGTTTCCGCTGCACCGCATCCCCGAACAGATTCGCGCCAATTGTGCCGCTTTCGCCCTTGCCGCTGAGGAGGTTGTAGTAAACCCGCGCTTCCCAGTTGGAATAGCGATTGTGGCGGGCCAGCCAGTGGTAGATATCGCGGAAATCGATGTGGAGCATATCTTCTTTGAGATAGCCCACGGAGCCATCGAGGATAACGTGTTCATGGACTTCGTTGTCGCCCGTGTTGCGGATTTCCTCGGTGTTGAGGTTTTCGTAGCGGCCCCGTTTGTGGTGAAAGAGGCGCAGGTTCCAGTCGGGATATTTGCCGCCGTGGCGTATCCATTTGCCGAGGAAATAGACGCGGCGGTTGAGGTAGTAGCCTTGGTGGGTGGGGTCTTGAATGCGCTGGGCGATTTCGTCCCAGAGTTCCGGGGTGATCCGTTCGTCACAATCGACGATCAGCACCCAATCGTTACGAAAGGGGAGATTTTCCAGAGACCAATTTTTCTTTTTGGGCCAGCGGCCGTTGAAGTGAAATTGCACCACCGTTGCGCCGTGGGCTGCGGAGATTTCGACGGAGCGATCGCTGCTTTGAGAATCCACCACAAACACTTCATCAGCCCGCGCCACACTGTCGAGACAGGCGGGAAGGGTGGATTCTTCATTTTTAGCCGGAATCAAAACAGAAACCGGGATTTTTCCAGGGGAGGAACTCATGGGATTAGGCTGCTAGTTGGGCGGGGGATCTTGAACGGGTCAGGACTTAAAGGAGGGCGGAAACAGGATGCCTTGTAAGGATGTGGTGAGATAGCCGATTTGACCGTAGGCATACACCAAATTATCAAACCTCAACGCCGGATCAGCAATGTATTTTAGGGATTTATACAGGCCGCGGACGATGCGCTCCCCCCCACGGGGAAACTGTCCCCAGCCGCCCGCACCGGTCAACTGTTCCCGGTAAGATTCACTCACCCCTTGCCACCAGCCGCGTTTGAGGAACCAGCGCCGCTCTAGGCGTTCGGGGGTGACGTGGTGGGCGACGGTGGCAGCGGGGAGATAGGTGACGTGCCAGCCACGTTTAAGGGCGAGTTCGGTCATGCGCAGTTCTTCGTTGGACAGGAGGTTTTTACCAACGCGCCCCAGGTTGCGATCGAAGCCGCCGACTTGTTCCCAAAAGGAGCGACGGATGGCGTAGTTTAAGCCCCGTGGGGTGAGGGTGTGCTGGGTGATGGCGCGGGGTTGGTTGCCGAGGTCGTAGGCTCCGAGGTTACCCGCGAGGCCGTCGGAAAGCCAGGGGGGAGCGGCGGTGCAGCCCTCGGGCCAGATCAGGGTGACGTTGCCACCCGCGATCGCTAACTGCTCATCTTCCTCAAACCCCGCTTGCAAAGCCGTCAGCCAACCGGGAGAAGCGATCGCATCATCATCCAAATACGTGATAATCGCCGCCTCGGTTTCCCGCACGCCCCGATTGCGGGCCGCCGAAAGTCCCACCTCTGCCTCGTAACAATACCGCAGCCGGGGATGGGGTAAGCGGGCTTCGGCAATCTCACGGGTGCGATCGGTGGAGGCATTATCCACCACGATCACCTCGTAATCGTCGTGATCTTGAGCCAGCAGACTATCGATCGCTTTGCCGAGGTAGTCTTCGCGATTGTGGGTACAGATAATTGCAGCGATCGCCACCGTCATAACTATATTTCACTCAATTCAATCCAATGACACCATGCACATTCCCCTGATCTTCCCCTGTATTAACACGCGACCCGCAGAGTTTAACGAAAAATTCTGCCCGGACGCGATATTTAGCACCCTCAATCACAAGGAGAAAAGAGCGATCGCCCCGCATCACGATCCCGCGTTTAACCCTTGAGGCGGCTATGGACGAGCACGAGGGTTTCGGCAATGCTGCTGAGGCGGTGTTCTAGGCCTTGTTTTTTCTTGAGGAGTTGGCGGAGTTTGTGATAGCGGGCGATCGCCATACTCACCCCAGCCACTTGGTGGGGCGGGCAGGGTTTCGACCAGACGCGCCCTTGGTCATCCCGGCCACAGAGACGATAGCCGGAGCGGGGAAATTCGTAATTGACCTGGCCGTAATGGGATTCGATCTGTTGGCGGGCGTTTTGGGGGAGCGATCGCACCGGATCAGCCTCTTGGGATTCCAGCCAGCCATCCACCATCGGCCCTTCGAGATATAGATTTTGGATTTGGATCAGGATTTGTTTAAGTTCCCGCTGCCAACCGACGATCACCGCTTCAATTTCCCGCAGAATGTTCGTGGCCAGCGCCGGGTTGACATTGTGGCGATGTTGACTGAGGCGACCGGCGGGTACATGGGTAATCTGGCCACCGGCTGGGGCGGGGGGACGTTGGGGCGGTGGGGGTTGGGTAGGCTGAGTTTGGGGGGTAGGGGGACGTTGGCGCGGTGGGGCTTGGGGTGGGGTCTGGACGCGAAAGGAGGGGGGCGAAACGGGGCGCGGCGGATTGGCGGGGCTTTTCTGCGACGCCTTGTCGATCGTGCTGAAGATGGTGGCCGGGATCGGCACGGTGGACACGGCGGAGACACTGGGCGCGGCGGTTGGGGGGGCGCACCGGGGGGCTTGGGGTAGGAGGCAGTGCGCGACGGCATATAGGGGAGTTGGGGCGATCGCGGCGATGCAGCAGCCGACGGAGCTTGTCGCTGTCCTTCTAAATGTTGCAGGGTGGTTTCAATCCGTCGAAGTTCAGGTTTCATGGGGTTGCCACTGGTTGAGCATCATGCGATCGCGCCACAGGTTAAGCAATCTCCGTCTAGAGTATCGATAAATCTGCTTCTCATTGTATGGTTTCGCTTATGGTTCTTCATTATTTGTACTGATCTTTAATGGCCCCACCCCTTTGTATTTTAGTCACCGGCCCCGCTAGTTCTGGCAAAAGTGAATGGGCCGAACAGGCCGCCCATAACACCGGCCTCCCCGTCACCTATATCGCCACCGCCAAACGCCTCCCCGATGATCCCGAATGGCAGGCCAAAATCGAACGCCACCGCGATCGCCGCCCCGCCCATTGGCACACCGAACACATCCCCGTCACCCTGCCGGACTACCTTGCCGAGCAAACCCAAGCAGATCACTGCTACCTGATCGACTCCCTTGGGACGTGGCTCGCCAGTTGGTTAGAAGCCAGTGATCCAGACTGGCACGCCCAAGCGATCGCCCTCCTCCGAGCGGTACGGGACTGTAAGGGAACCTTGATTTTTGTCGCGGAGGAAGTGGGCTGGGGCTTAGTGCCGGTGTATCCCTTGGGGCGGATTTTTCGCGATCGCCTCGGTCAGTTAGTGCGCCGCCTCAGTCCCGCCTGTGATGCGGTGTATCTCGTCGCGGGGGGATATGGGTTGGATTTGGTCAAATTCGGGACACCGTTGCCACCTCTGGAGGAACCCCCAGGGAGCAGCTAAATGACCAAAACCAATGGGTTTCAAGCCTCGCCCCTTCGACATAGCTCAGGGCAA
>CAZCWE010000203.1:0-951 GCA_964502285.1 uncultured Spirulina sp.
AGGGCATATCCTCACGGCGGGCGGCATTGATGCCCATATTCACTTCATTTGCCCCCAACAGATCGAAACTGCGATCGCCTCTGGCATCACCACGATGATCGGCGGCGGCACGGGCCCCGCCACGGGAACCAACGCCACCACCTGCACCCCCGGCGCGTGGAACATGGCCCGGATGTTGCAAGCGATCGAAGCCTATCCCCTCAATTTCGGCTTTCTCGGTAAAGGCAACAGCAGCCAACCCCAGGGCCTCGTGGAACAAGTGGAAGCGGGTGCGATCGGGTTGAAACTCCATGAAGATTGGGGGACGACTCCGGCGGCGATCGATACCTGTCTCACCGTTGCCGATCAGTATGACGTGCAAGTGGCAATCCACACCGACACCCTCAACGAATCCGGCTTCGTCGAAGACACGATCGCCGCCTTCAAGGGTCGCACAATCCACACCTACCACACCGAAGGCGCAGGCGGTGGCCACGCCCCCGACATTATCAAAGTGTGCAGTGAAACCAACGTCCTCCCCTCCTCCACCAACCCGACGCGCCCCTACACCACCAACACCCTCGAAGAACACCTCGATATGTTGATGGTCTGCCACCACCTCGATCGCAGCATTCCCGAAGATGTGGCCTTCGCCGAATCTCGCATCCGGCGCGAAACCATCGCCGCTGAAGATATCCTCCACGACAAGGGCGCGTTTAGTATGATTGCGTCGGATTCCCAAGCCATGGGGCGCGTCGGGGAAGTGATTATTCGCACCTGGCAAACGGCCCACAAGATGAAAACGCAATTTGGAGCCTTGGGGGAGGATTGCGATCGCCACGACAACCACCGCGCCAAACGCTACGTCGCCAAATATACGATCAACCCCGCCATCACCCACGGCATCAGCGATGATGTGGGGTCGGTGGAAGTGGGCAAACTGGCGGATCTCTGCCTTTGGAAGCCATCCTT
>CAZCWE010000203.1:961-7811 GCA_964502285.1 uncultured Spirulina sp.
GTGGGCGCAACCTCCTTAACATTCCTTTCCAAGGCGGCGATCGCGGCCGACATTCCCAGCCGATTCGGCCTCACCAAAATGATCGCCCCCGTCCACAACATCCGCACCGTCACCAAAGCCGACATGAAGCTCAACGCCTACCTCCCCCGCATCGAAGTAGACCCGGAAACCTACGAAGTCCGCGCCGACGGGGAACTGCTCACCTGCGAACCTGCGATCGCGCTGCCCATGGCCCAGCGGTATTTCCTGTTTTAAAGACAGCCCTTATTTTTCGTTCGTACCCGCTCATAAAGCTCGGCCATCACGGCTACAAATGAGTTATTGCGTTGCCAAAAAGAGGGATTATCTCCCATTTTTTTGATCAAAATTGCTGCAATCAGGGGTTCCTGGGGAGGGGCAATGGTGGAGGGTAACGGTTCATGACCCTGCCAAAAATCGTGCAGCGTGCTGTCGGGAGTCGGGGCGGTGAGTTGAGGGCGAGTGTAATAGGACTCACAGACAACGGGCGATCGCACCTCAGCCTGTAATTCAGCCATCAATGCTTGGCCTAACGAAGATTTGCCTAACTCCGTCGCGAGCGATTCTCGCGATAAACCCCGCAATTCAAATAGTAAAAAGGGGTCTTGATCCAATTGCAGCGCGAGGCGATAAAACACCCCCGCAATGTGTTTACAGGGATCACCCCAATCCGGACAGGAACACCGCGTATACACCGCCGAAAAATCATGGGGTAAAAGGTGTAAGCCCAATGCTTGAAATGGTTCTTCAATCGAGTCCGGCATTTCATTCAGAAGTAACCGAGAAATCAAACTCGCCTTCGAGGTTAAACGGGCAATCACGCTTGACCATTGTTCCGGGGTAATGGGGGCTAGTTCAATTTGGATATCATACAGAGGTTCCTTATAAACGTTGAAATAGGGGTTGACTGAACCTCGAACCTGAGCCAAAATTTTCCCATTTTTAATCTCAAGACTTTTGATTTTAGTGCTTTTCGCATAGGAACGCCCCCGCTGAAGACGATTGCGATCGCCACATTCTTCCAGGGCCGCAACGAACCGTTGCCCCCACCATGTTTGACTTACATTTGCCATCGTTTCCCCCTTCAATTCAATTAGATAAATATATTAATTAACAGTTGTTTGAAACCCTATCAATAAAATCAACCCTGATCACAGGATTGCATTTTTACTCAACGCGATCAGTTTTCTAAACGCATCATTATCTAATTCCGTGAGCCAAGATTCATCAGCCCCAACCACAGCACCCGCGAGTTTCTTTTTATCCTCAATCATCTGATCAATGCGTTCTTCGAGAGTGCCAATCGCCACAAACTTATGAACGAAAACATGTTTTTCTTGACCAATCCGGAAGGCGCGATCGGTGGCTTGATCTTCAACCGACGGATTCCACCATCGATCAAAGTGAAAGACATGATTGGCTTTCGTTAAGGTGATTCCCACCCCCCCCGCTTTAATCGAGAGAATAAAAATTGACGGTTCAGTGGCAGGATCTTGAAAGGCTGCGATCATTTGCTCCCGTTTTTTAACGCTTGTGCCACCATGCAACACATAGGTATTGTAGTGGCAGTGATGGCGTAAATAGTCGTCTAAAGACTCGGCAATTTCACGAAACTGGGTAAAAATCAAAAGGCTTTCCCCTTCAGAAATCACCTCTTCCACCATCTCCGTTAAACGACTGAGTTTATGCGATCGCACCGCCGTAAACTCACTATTATCTTGCAAAAATTGGCGAGGATGATTACAAATCTGTTTCAGACGCATCAGAGTGGATAAAATCAATCCTTTCCGTTCAATGCCCTCGGTTGACTGTAATTTTTGTTCGACATCTTTAAGCACTGCTTCATAGAGTGAAGCCTGTTCTTGGGTGAGATTACAAAATAACTTTTGCTCAATTTTATCGGGTAGGTCTTTAATAATAGTTTTATCAGTCTTGAGCCGTCGTAAAATAAACGGCTCCACTAACTGTTTCAGGGTTTGAGACTGGGTGATACTATTTTCTTTTTGAATGGGTAGCTCAAAATTGCGCCGAAATTGAGCTTGAGTTCCCAGATAACCCGGGTTGAGAAATTGAAAAATAGACCACAAATCCAATAAGCGATTTTCAACCGGAGTGCCTGTTAATGCTAAACGAAACTGGGCTTCTAGTTTAAAAATTGCTTTAGTTTGGTTTGCTTTGGGGTTTTTGATATTCTGGGCTTCATCAAGAATAATCCGATGCCAAGTCAAGCCAGATAAAATCTTAAAATCCTTACGAACTAGAGCATAAGAGGTGATCAGCACATCAATTTGATCACAGAGTTGTTTAAACTCTGACTGAATTTTACAGCGATCGCTGCCATGATGAATCACCGTGCGTAATGCCGGAGCAAACTTCATGATTTCTCGCTGCCAATTCCCCAAAACAGAGGTGGGAACAATCAAAAGCGTCGGCGCAAACTCTAGAGCATGGGTCTGGGCAGCCTCTTTTTCTTGGACTAATCGTGCAATGACTTGCACTGTTTTTCCTAACCCCATATCATCGGCTAAACATCCATTCAGCCCTAATTGTTCGAGATATTGCAGCCAAGCTAATCCACGGCGCTGATATTCCCGCAATTCCCCCTGAAACTGGGCGGGATTTTGCACAAGTTCTAGTTGGCTTTGATCCCGTAACCGTACCATCATTTGACCGAGAGCATCGTCGCGATCGCATTCAATGTCCACGCTTTCATCAGCCTTGGCTGTGAGTTGCATAAAATCAAGCAGACTTAGTTCAGGATGCTCTTGGTGTTGCGTTTTCCAAAACTCCAACATCTGCGCCATCTTTTGCGAATCTAATTCAATCCACTGGCCCCGAAACTGAATTAACGGTGTTTTTGCTTGGATAAGCTGTTGCCATTCTTGTTCTGAAATAGAATGATCACCAATGGCTAATTCATAGTCATAGGCAATCAATTTTTCCATTGAGAAATAACTTTTTTTGCCTGCTTCACTGGATGATTTCGAGTTTCCTTTTGCCCGTAGACGGACTTTCGCTCGTTGGCGACCCTGGGGAGTCCACCATGCCGGAACAATCACAGAATAGCCCGCACTTTCTAAAATCCAAGCTGATTCTTTCAGAAACTCAAATGCACCTTCTAAATCAAGACTAATTCCAGTGGGTTGATTGGTTTCTAAGCCTCGCCAAATGTCTGGATAAATTCGAGCAGCATAGCCTAAGTCAAGGAGTAAATATTGTTCAAAGGAGTCCCCAAACTGCTGTTGTAAACTGTCTTTTTGACTTGCTTGTAAACGCCAATAGTCGAGCAAGCTGATCCGCAATGAGGGATCATGTTTTGCGGAAACTTGAAACTGAAGCTGCCATGGATCTTCGGATTGAGTCGGTTCATGGAGTTGAAAACAGAGACGAAAGCCAGCATGTTGGTGCGTCTGTCCGATGCGATCGCGCCAATTTTGCCAGTCTTGATACTGTTGAATCGATTGATTCGATCCGGGGATATATTTTTGGGCTACACAGTCCTCAATAATTGAATCTTGGTAGGTTTTTTGAAAGGATTGGGGGCGCGGCGTTTGGGTGACAATACGCGTCAGCCAACATTCAGAAAAATGGTGCAGGAGAGTGGCGCGATCGTGGAATTGAGGGTGAGGCGGTTCCGTGATAAATCCTGCTGTACAAATTGCCGGCATGCGGGTTGTAAATTGGGCGATATGGTGGGAGTAGCGATCGCCTATCCATTCCCATCCCCCGTAAATTGCGATGCTAGAGGGATCTATTGAGGCGGTTTTTTTCTTTGTTTTCAGTTTCGCTTTGTGGGTCTCGTGATATTTCAATGCAGGGATATATTGCTCTTCGACTAACAGTGTTTTTAACCCCTGAGTGTAGTGATACCAAAACCACAAATCAGATCCCAACTGCACCTCTGCTAAACCATGAAGGGCGATAAAGTGCAGATCATTCAACACGCGCACAATGGTACTCACATTTGCGCCGGTCGGGTAGGCTTCGATCTGCCAGTAGTTCAACGTAAATGCTTCAGCCGTATCTTGTTCTAGATAACGGGAAAGCTCCGGCGAAGGCAGTGGTTGATCGTCAACACTGGGGAGTAGAAATGCACAGGTTTGAATCGTCGCGTCGGGCTGACGTGGATTAAGGAGTGTGAGTCCTAAGTTTTGGCGCAGAAAATCCGTGAGCTTTGTTTTTTGTAGGTGATACGGGTGAATGCGATCGCGCGTTCGGTTCTTCTTCGTCGTTTCCACCCAAAGATAAAAACTTCCCCCTTGAACAAAGGTTTCCTTATCCTCAGGAATCCAAGTTCCATGTAGAATATGCATGTTCTCTGATGATGAGACGAATAGACGTATTATGGCGGGTTGACCGCCAAAAGATCAACACTCATTCCATCCGTGAAACTCACCAAAACAATGTAGGGGTGCGATCGCGCTCCCCATGACCCAGCGGTATTTCTTGATTTAATGCGAGTTTTGGTTAAAGCAATCATGCACTCAGAACCCAGCGGCGCGATCTGATGGGGCGTTACCGTAATCCCCAAAAACGGCGTTCCCCTCTGTTACGAAGGACGACAACAAAAAACGACTGACTACAAGCCACCTGCTACTAATTCCGTGACGCGAATTGCTACGAATTATTGAGACTGCATTTCCTCCGCAATCAGATTTTGCCAATCTTCATCACAATGGGTATGTAAATGAATAGAAGCCACCAACAGATCCGATAAGATTTCACCCCGTTGATGGTCGGTCAACTCTGAATGTTCAAGCTGCTCAATTAAACCCACAACAGTCTGACATTCTGCTTGCAGTTCAAGCAATAGAACCTGCAAGGTTTGATTAGAGAGTTGAAGGTTAGAGTTTTGTAATTGCATAGTTATTTTCTCAACCGTTTTTTCGCTTGTTGAATTCCTTTCTGAAAAGCTCGAATTTCTTTCTGCCAGTGACGAATCAAGCCCTGATTAGGCGATTCTTTTCTCGATTCTGAATTGATTTTTGTCTGATGCTCTAGAATGCGTGCTTCTAGTGATGCGATCGCTTTTTTAAAATGCTGTTTACCCATCTAAACTAAAGTAAGCCTGATTAAATTAAATTAATACCGACTTCACCCTGTTCTATTTTTCCTGAACACGTCAATAAAACTAAGTGAGCAGTATCAAAGTGTAAATAGTAGGCTATGCAGGCATATCTTTAAAATATTTTAAGACTGGGACAACACGCTTAGATGCACAAATCTCTACAAATGTCTTGATGGATTCCTCCCCCTTCAATGGCTCTTATCGTCCCTGTGATGCTCTGATTAAATGATTCAGCCCTAATAAGATTGTAGTAGGTCATCCAGCTTAGTTTGATCGGTAAGCTGATTACCGTAATTCCAGATAAATCGGAATTTGTGCCAGAAAATTTACCCACCATTTGAGACTAGACGCTCCAATAGGGTGGGCAATGCCCACCCTATTTCAGTTTAATGACGTGTTAAGCCAGTCAACTACTTCACAGCGGCGGGCATTCCGAGGATGTCCTCGATTTTGGGCATTTGGTCGAGGGGGATGACGCGGCCCTCGTCTTCAAAATCGGCAATTTGGTCGAAGTTGAGATAGCGGTAGAGTTCAGCCGCGAAGGGATCGAGTTTTTCCGTCACGATCGCTAAATACTCCTCCACCGTCGGAATCTTACCCAGCAGCGCACAAACCGCCGCCAACTCCGCCGAACCAAGGTAAACCTGTGCGCCCTTGCCCATGCGGTTGTTGAAATTCCGGGTCGAGGTAGAAAACACCGTCACACCGTCTTCAACGCGGGCTTGGTTGCCCATGCAGAGGGAACAACCGGGCATTTCCGTCCGGGCTCCGGCTGCGGCAAAGACACCGTAAACCCCTTCCTCGCGCAACTGCTTTTCATCCATGCGCGTCGGCGGACAAATCCAAAGGCGACCCTTTACCGGGCCCGCCCCTTCGAGGATTTTCGCAGCGGCGCGATAGTGGCCGATGTTGGTCATGCAAGAGCCAATAAACACCTCATGGATGGTGTCGCCTGCACATTCAGACATCAATTTGACATTGTCGGGATCATTGGGCGCGGCGACGATCGGCTCTTTAATTTCGTTGAGATTCACCTCAATCGTGTCCACATAATCCGCATCAGCATCAGCCGACATCAGTTCCGGATTTGCGAGCCACTGCTCCATCTTGGCGACGCGGCGCATCAGGGTTTTGGGGTCTTGATAGCCGCGAGCCACCATGTTCTTCAACAGTGCCACGTTGGAGCGGAGATATTCCGCCACGGTGTCTTCACTGAGCTTGATCGTCGAACCCGCGCAGGAACGCTCGGCGGTGGCATCGGTGAGTTCAAAAGCCTGCTCCACTTTGAGATCCGGAAGGCCCTCCATTTCCATGATCCGACCGTTGAAGACGTTGATTTTGTCGCCTTTGCCAGCGGTGAGTTTGCCCTGTTGCATCGCGACCCAGGGAATCGCATTAACAATATCGCGCAGGGTAACGCCGGGTTGCAGTTCGCCGCTAAATTTCACCAGCACCGATTCCGGCATATCCAAAGGCATCACCCCCAAAGCCGCCGCGAAGGCCACCAAACCGGAACCCGCCGGGAAGGAAATCCCCAAGGGGAAGCGGGTGTGAGAGTCGCCGCCCGTGCCGACGGTGTCGGGTAATAACATCCGATTCAGCCAGGAGTGGATGATGCCGTCACCGGGACGGAGGGCGACACCGCCACGGGTGGCGAAGAAGTCGGGAAGGTTTTTGTGGGTGTTGATATCGACGGGTTTGGGATAGGCGGCGGTGTGGCAGAAGGTTTGTAGGGTGAGGTCGGCGGAGAAGCCCAAACAGGCG
>CAZCWE010000204.1:0-7796 GCA_964502285.1 uncultured Spirulina sp.
TATCGAAGCACTCAGCAGCCTCTCTGACGGCATGAATCCGATTCCACCGCAACAGACGCACCAGCATCTGATCCCGCCAATCCCCCAGCGGCAACCCCTCCGGCTGCTCCTTCAGACGCGCCCGATCCGCCAGCAGCAGAATCTTCAGAATCCTCAGAATC
This sequence comes from uncultured Spirulina sp., assembly GCA_964502285.1. GTDB lineage: Bacteria > Cyanobacteriota > Cyanobacteriia > Cyanobacteriales > Spirulinaceae > Spirulina. The sequence continues at coordinate 162 of CAZCWE010000204.1, forward strand.
TTCAGAATCTCCAGAATTTTCAGAATCCCCAGAATCTTCAGAATCCCCAGAATCCCCAGAATCCCAAGAGCCTTCGGACTCCTCAGAATCCCAAGAATCTTTAGAATTAGCCGACCCCGTAGACCCGGCTCCCCCAGACCCGTCCACCGCGACGCAATCCGACGATCCCCTCCCAACCCCGCCCACTGCCACAGAATCCCCCCGGCGGGACGATATCATCGTCACAGAACCCGCCCTACTCCATGAGGATCTCAGTCAAGTTCCTGAACCCGACGTGGTGAAAGACCTTGAGGCTTTAGGGTTCATCGAAGAGCCGGAGAGTGAACCGTTCCAAGTGAAGGATGAGGATGGGGCAGCGATCGCTGAAGCTGATGCCGACGCAACAGAAGCAACCGAACCGGATGTGATTGTGGTGAAGGGCGAAGTGGTCAAAGACACAGACCCCGACGCTTGGATTTAGCCTGAATGATTCATGACGCTATATCAAAATCACTAAAACACTCGATTCTGGGCGTAGTGCAGGCAGCTTGCCGGCTTGGTGCATAATCCAGCCTAGCTGAGTTCCGCCTCGGATTCCGGAAGTTCGGTGCTGGCGGGGTCATTGACTCCCACGACACAGACCGACGCAATCACAAAAGAAAACCCACCGAGGACAACCACCAAAAGATGCTCTTGGTGTAAAAAGGTCTCCATGACCCAGCCCAACCCCAACGCCGCGATGATTTGGGGGATGACAATGCAGGCGTTGAAGAGTCCCATGTAAATCCCCATTTTGCGGGGGGGCAGGGAGTCGCCCAGGATGGAGTAGGGCATGGAGAGAACGCCCGCCCAAGCAATGCCGAAGGTGAGCATGGGGAGAAAGATGAGATAGGGATCGCGCACCCAGTAGAGGGAGATCAGACTCGTGCCGCCGCAAAAAAGGCAAAATCCGTAGGCGAATTTGCGGCTGGTGAGTTGGGCGAGGCGAGGCAAGACGAGGGAGGTGAGGAAGCAGGAAAAGTTATAGATCCCGATGCAGATGCCGCCCCACTCGATGCCTTTGGTGTAGAGGGGGGATTGTTCGCTGGTGGCTCCGAAGACTTGGTGAGCGATCGCCGGCGGTAGATACAAAAAGATGCAAAACATCCCCAACCAGGTAAAAAACTGCACCACAGCTAACTCGCGCATCGTTTCGGGAATCTCGCGAATGGTGATGCCGATTTCTTCGAGCATCGGGGGCTGCTCATCGGCGTTGGGTCGCGGGCGGGGAGGACGTTCTTTGGTGTTCAGCAAGGTGAAAAGCACCGCCGAGAGAAACACCGCCGCACCGATGTAGTAGGAAAAGGTTACCGAGGGCGGCACGGTTCCCGCCTCCGTAGTGTCATTGAACAGATGGCTGAGAATCCAAGGACAAAGGGAGGCAAGGACCGCACCACAGCCGATGAAAAAGGACTGCATCGTAAACCCACGGGTGAGATCTTGCTCGTTGTCAAGATTGTCCGCGACAAAGGCGCGAAAGGGTTCTGTGGTGAGGTTGATCGCAGTGTCGAGAATCCACAGGGTTCCGGCGGCCATCCAGAGGCTGGAGGAATTGGGCATCACGATCAAGGCGATGGAACTGAGCAGCGCACCCGCAAGAATGTAGGGATGGCGGCGACCGAATTTTGTCCAGGTGCGATCGCTGCAATACCCAATAATCGGCTGGGCGATTAAACCGCTGATCGGAGCCGCCAGCCAGAGGATGGGAATTTCTTCGGGGTTCGCCCCTAAATATTCATAAATTGCACTGGTATTGGCCATCTGGAGTGTCCACCCAAATTGAACCCCCACAAAGCCAAAACTCATCGTCCAAAGCTGCCAAAAAGAGGCAGAGGTTTGACCGTTGGATGAAGTCATAAAAATCTGTCTTTGCCTCTCCTGGCCGGGTTTTCACACCCAATTTATATCGGGATGAATACGGTAAGAATCGCAGATCCGATCAGGGTGTCAAATCCAGCCACCAGAGGCGCAAGGCTAAGCAACAATTATGTCTACCCTATCGCAGAATTTTAATCGGGGGGAAGCGATCGCGTCACATCCCCCCCACCCTACGCCTCATCCGGAGGGGGCAGCGGGGCCGTTGATCCGTTCTCTGGCTTGGGTGGATTGGCGGGAGTGGCAGGCGGCGCGGGCGGCCCAGGAGGGGCAGCCGGGGGCGGCTCTGAGAACGTGGGCGAATTCGCATAGCGATTTTGGCCCATTAAACCGTGCATCGCCTCATTCAAGGCATTCGGGTCCATAAACAATACTTTTGAATTCGGACTACTGCCCAACTTTTCATTGGCCTCTACATATCGTTGTGCCACCAAAAATTCCAAAACACGCTTGGCATCGGGTTTTGTTTTCAACACCGCTGATAACAATTCAATGGATTGCACAATCCCTTCGGTCTCCGCAATTTCGGCGCGTTTTTTACTTTCTGCCGCCCGCTCCAACTCCAAAGAATCCATCACATTTTTCGCGGGGGAAATCTCCCGCACCTCGATCCGAGTCACCTTCACCCCCCAATTGGCCGTCGCCTCATCCAATTGTTCCAAAAGAGAGCGGTTAATCTTATCGCGAGACGAATAGGTTTCTTCGAGTTTCAACCGCCCGATCGCTGATCGCAAGGTGGTTAACACCAGGTTTTCGATCGCCTTTTTAATATCCTCCACCACATAAAAGGTGCGCTCAAGGTCAATAATCTGCCAATAGACCACCGCGTCCACTTTCAGCGATACATTATCTTTGGTGATTGCGTATTGCGGTTCAATCCCCAAGACCTTTTCGCGGGTGGTTTCCTCAACGACAATCGTTTCAAGGACGGGTAAGACAATGTTCAGGCCGGGATTGAGTTTGCGGCTGTACTGACCGAATCGTTCGACGAGGGCTTCGTTCCCTTCGTTGATGATCTTGATTGAGTTCATCAGGGTAAACGCTGTGCCGAGCACCATCGGGACAAATAGATAAATTAATGATTCCATGGCCGACAGCCTCAACAAATTTGCCTTAGCTTAAGGTATAGCAGAAAAGCGATCGCCCCTTGGAGGATGATCGTCAGGGCAGCAGCGAGGATCACGCCTGGGGTGATTTCACGGCCAAACGCTTGAGAATCTGCGAGTTTTGGATGATATCAGCAGTTATAGAACGATGGACTACCACAGTATTTTGCACGAACGTCGCCGCGACCTGGCGACCCAATTAAGCGATCCCGTCTTGCTGTGGGCCGGGGAAGCCCCGATGCGGAATTTTGCAGCGAATCGGTATCCGTTTCGGGCCAGTAGTTCGTTTTTATATTTCGCCGGCCAACCGATTGAGGGGGCGGTAATTGGCTTGATTGAGGGGGATTTGGAACTGTTTTATGATGAACCCCCGCCCAGTGCTGTGATGTGGATGGGAGATCTGCCGAGTCGGGCGGCCTTGGCCGAACAAATGGGCGCGGCGGCTCATTTTCCCCTCGCTCAACTGCCGGAACGCTTTCCCCATGGGGCAACGGTGGCGGCCCTTGATCCAGTGACGCGCCAAAAACAAACGGCCTGCCTCTCGCGGCCGATGGTGTCTTTAGAGGATGCGCCGGACTGCGATCGCGCCCTCGCCCAAGCGATCATCTCCCTGCGCCTCTGTCATGATGAATACGCGATCGCCGCACTCCAACAGGCCGCCCAAATCACCATGGAAGCCCACCTGATCGGCCTGCAAACAATCCCCTACGCCGAAAAAGAAGCCGAAGTGCGCGGCGCAATGGAAGCCGTGATCACCGCTGCTGGCATGACCTGCGCCTACCCCAGCATCGTCACCACCCACGGCGAAATTCTCCACGCCGACACCTCCCCCCATCCCCTCAATCCGGGGGATCTCCTGCTGATTGATCTGGGCGCAGAAACCCCCCAAGGCTGGGCCGCCGACATGACCCGCACCCTCCCCATCACCGGCCGCTTTTCCGACAGTCAACGGGCCATCTACGAGATCGTCCTCGCCGCCCACGATGGTTGCATTGCCGCGATTCAGCCGGCGGTGGAGTTCAGCGAGATTCACCGCATTGCCCTCGACACGATGACAGCAGGATTACTCGATCTCGGTATTTTGCGAGGCACGGGGAAAGAATTGGAGGAGTTGGATGTGACGGCGTTGTTTTTCCCCCATGGGGTGGGGCATTTGGTGGGGTTGGATGTCCATGATTTGGAGGAGTTTGGCGATTGGGCGGGCTATGCGCCGGGCCGAAAACGGCGCGATCGCCCCAGTTGGCGGTATCTCCGCCTCGATCGCCCCCTCCAAGCCGGGATGGTCGTCACCATTGAACCCGGTTTCTACCAAATTCCCGCCCTCCTCAACGCCGCCACCGCCCAACAAAAGGCCCTAATTAACTGGGAGCGTTTGGCGGACTTTGCCGATGTGCGCGGGATTCGCATTGAGGATGAGGTGTGGGTGACGGATACGGGGTCAACTGTTTTAACCGCTGGTTTGCCGACGCGGATTGATGCGATTGAAGCGCGGATGGCAGCGGTTTAACCCTCAAGCCTCGAAAACCTTTCAGCATCTACTGTTGCGGAGTTTTCAGATCACACTACCCTTTGATTACAATCTCAATTTGATCAGGATTGACCCCAAATTGTTTCGCAAGACCTTCCTTTGCTTGAGGAATGGAAAGCGGGGGAATCGTGTCGAAGGTGGCGATCGCATGCGCCTGGAGCGATTCAAACGGGAGGGACTCTACATCAATCCCCAAATCCGCCAACGCCACATAACGCACCGGAAACCGTCCCCCATCCCACGTATCCGGCCGATCAATCGGGGCGTAATCCGTAATGTGAATGGCGTAGCGTGTTTTTTCATGTTCAGGGGTTGGCACTTCTGCTAAATGGCTAATCAAGCCCACACAAAACGCAGTCCCTTTCTTTGCCCCTTGGGAATAGCAACACACCAAGTATTTACAATTGCTGGCCCGTTTTTCGTTGAGCGTCCAAGCGTCATCATAATGATTGGTTTTAATGTACTGCTCATCGTGGCTGGTGAAAGTGAGGAGGGTGTCTTCTGCTTGATGTTTAAAGTTCACGAATGCCATGGGAGAAACCTTTGGTTAACTATGAGAACACTGTAACATTGTTTTCTTTAGTTTGCCAATAGATTAAATATAGTTTTTGGTTAAATTCGTGAATAACCTCAAAGGATGACGTTAATTTGTAGATAGATCAATCGATCATCCTTAGCTGATTCTCACGGATGCAGGGCGATCAGTTGGGCAATAAAGGCGATCGCACTCATGCGTTCCCATTGCCCCCAGCCCTGCTCGACCCAACCTTGCACCTGGGTAGGATTCGCCCACAGTTCCAAATGCTCCACGGGCGGATCGGCGTAGAAATTACGCGACCCCATCCCCAGGGGGACAGATTGCCAATGGGTCGTCCAGTCGTGACTGAGGCGATAGATCGGGAAATCCCCCGCCAGAGGAACACCCCAACCATCAAGGGCGATCAGTTGGGCAATCCGGCCGCCCTGCTGTTGCCACAGGTGGGCAGCGGCGATCGCCCCCACCACCCCCGCACTAAATCCGATCAGGGTCACGGGGCGAGAAATGGCGCAATCCCGTAAGAATGCCGCAATGCGGAAGCCATCGTAGGGCGCGATCGCCTCCGTGGGAACCGTCAAAAGATCCAGGTCAGCAAATCTAGATAAATGCTGAAGATTCGCCCGAAATTGGGTTGTCCCCCCTGGGGGGTTAAAGCCGGGACAGAGTAGAATCAAGGACAATGGAACCCTACCTACGAAACTATTGTGGTTGCAACTCCGGAAAAATCTCAACAAACTCCTCTTACCGAATCTGACAGCGATCGCGTTGCCGTCCTGCTCATGGGCTACGGTGAAGTCGAGAGCTACGAAGACTTTGCCAACTATAACGAACAAGCCCTCAACCTGCTGACGGCCAAATTTGCCCCCGTCCCCACCTGGCTCTATCCCCCCCTCGCCAAACTTTTGGCCATCTTCGACCTCCACGAATGGAGCCATCAGCACGGCCAATTTGTCTCCCCCCATAACCATATTTTTGAACATCAGCGGGCGGGCATCGAGCGGGAACTGAAGCAGACCTGGGGCGATCGCATCAAAGTGTTCAAAGCCTTTAACTTCTGCGCCCCCCATCTCCCGGATCAAGTCCTCGCCGAAATTAAAGCAGAAGGCTTCACCAAACTGCTGATTTATCCCCTCCTCGTGGTGGACTCTATCTTCACCAGCGGCATCGCCGTCGAACAGGTCAACGATGCCCTGGCAAAACTCGACACCCAGCGCGAAGGCTGGCTCGATGGCACGCGCTACATCCCCTCGTTCTACAACGAGCCCGACTACATCGACCTCTTGGCCCGGATGGTAGAATCCAAAATCCGCCAAGATCTCGAAGTCGCGCACCTGCCCTCCCAAACTGGGATTATCCTCCTCAACCACGGCTGTCCCCACAAAGCCAAAGGCTTCACCTCCGGCATCATGGAAAGCGAAGCCCTCTACGAAGCCGTGCGGGCAAAATTGATCAATAAATACCCCCTGATTTCCGTGGGCTGGCTCAATCACGACACGCCCCTGATTGACTGGACGCAACCCAACGCCGAACTGGCCGCTAAGAACTTAATTGATCTCGGTGCCACTGCGATCGTGATGATGCCCATCGGGTTTGCCACCGAAAACCACGAAACCATCCTCGATGTTGACCACATCACCAGCGGTCTCAAGCGCAACGCCCCCCACGTCACCTACGTGCGGATGCCCTGCGTCAATGACCACCCCGAATTCATGGCGATGGCGGCGCGTTGGGCTAACCCCCAAATCGAAGCCCTCCTCAATGAGACCGCAGCGGCACAAAATGCCCCCCTGACCTTCATCCCCAAACTCTACGAAGACCACGGCCATGGTCATGGTCACGACCACAGCCACGACCACGGCCATCACCACCACTAAACGATTTTTCGACTCCCTGACCATCCCCCAACACGGGGGATTTTTTTTGGTCAGTTATAGCAGTGGACAAGTTTGTTAGGACATTCAACCAGCGCACCCTGAGTCGTTGGCGAAGCCTCCCGGAGGGATAGGGTAAAGGGTAAGCGGCCGGGCTTCGACTCCGCTCAGCCCTCAGGGATTCAGAAATCAAGCGTTGATCTCTAGGCAGTATCACTGTTCTACATAGCCTTGATAGTCTGGGTTCTCCTCTAGGGGAGCCCGCTGGAGGATGACCATTTCATTGCCAATGATCGGGTTACGGGCTACTTGGTCGCCGTTTTCGTCGCGTAATTCCACTTGACTAAAATCGAGACTGCGCGATCGCACCAGCACTTCATTCGCCACTTGATCCTGTCGTCGTTCCGCCAGGTCATACCAGGCTTCTCCCACCGTCACCACCAAACGACTCCGCAGGAAATCCGCTTGGATCGAGCGAATTAAGCCCTCGGCGTATTGGTTCGTGATTTCCGCCACTTGGTCTTGAATGGCGGCGATGAGGCGTTGTTCTGGGGTGAGGCGGAGGGGTGGGGAGGCCGGGGTGGGCTGGGGGCTGGGCGTGGGTTTCGGAGCGGATTTCGGCGCAGGTTTCGGGGTTGGGCGTGGGGTGGGGCTGGGGGATACCGAGGGCGCAGTGGGAGCGGATGGGGCCGTGGGTGC
>CAZCWE010000205.1:0-5542 GCA_964502285.1 uncultured Spirulina sp.
TTGGCTCGCTAGACTGGGAATCCCCACGCCTTTAGGCTGGGGAGGATGTCAATGTGGCTAAACTTTCGTGGCGCGGTTGGCGCTCCGTTCCGCATCTCGGACTTTCTTGCCGCGCCAAGCAAAGCGGACGGGTGTGCCGGTGAAGTCCAGTTGTTCGCGGAATTGGCGATCGATGTAGCGTTTGTAGGATTCGTTGAAGCGTTTGGGGTCGTTGACGAAGAGAGCGATCACCGGGGGGGCGCTGCTGACTTGCGTGCCGTAGTAGATTTTGCCCTGTTTGCCTTGGCGGCTGGTGGGGGGGGAGTGCCAGCGGATCGCTTCTTGGAGGACTTCATTGATCACGGCGGTGCTGATCCGGCGTTGGTGGGCGATCGCAGCTTTGTCGATGCTGCCGAAGAGTTTATCAACGCGGAGGCCGGTTTGGGCGCTGATAAAGAGCATTTCGGCCCAGTCGAAGAAGTAGAGGCGATCGCGGATATGCTTCTCGAACTCGTAGATCGTGTAGGAGTCTTTTTCGATCGCGTCCCATTTATTGACGACGATGATCGCGGCGCGGCCTTCTTCAATGATGCGATCGGCCAGTTTTTGATCCTGCTCCGTCACCCCATCGACGGCATCAATCACCAACAGCACCACATCGGCCCGTTGAATTGCCTTAAACGCCCGGTTAATACTGAAAAATTCTGCCCCATATTCCACATTTTTTTTGCGCCGAATCCCAGCGGTGTCAATAAGGCGGTAGTTCGTCCCGTTCCGCTCGATGTGCATATCGATGGTGTCGCGGGTGGTGCCGGAAATGGGGCTGACGATGGAACGCTGTTGGCCGGTGAGGGCATTGAGCAGGGTGGATTTACCCACGTTGGGCCGACCGACGATCGCTACATTGGTTTCTTCAATTTCAGGTAATTCGTCGATGGAGGGCAGCTCGGCGATGACGGCATCGAGGAGATCGCCCGTGCCGTTGCCGTGGATCGAGGAGATCGGATAGGGTTCACCGAGATTGAGTTCCCAAAACTGACTCGCGAGGATGATGCTTTGATCGGGGGATTCGCATTTATTGACGGCGAGGAAGATGGGGAGGTGCTGCTGGCGTAACCAGCGGGCCAGTTCTTCATCGGCGGGGGTGGGCCCGGCTTGGCCGTCCACGACGAGGATGGCGGCATTGGCTTCGCTGAGGGCGAGGTTGGCTTGTTCGCGGATCATCGGCAGGAATTCGGTGTCGTCGTCAAAGACGATCCCGCCGGTATCGATGACGATGAAGTCACGGTCGAGCCAAAAGGCTTCTTGATAGGTGCGATCGCGGGTAATCCCCGGTTGATCATGGACGATCGCTTGCCGACTGGCGGCGAGGCGATTCACGAGCGTAGATTTTCCAACATTCGGGCGACCAACGATCGCAACGATAGGCAAAGACATAGATTCTGTAAGTCCTGAACAGGGAGGGTCGTCAAAAGTAATACCCTCCTGCGATCATCAACATACGCAATCTGTCATATACCAAGAGGGCCGATTCTTTATCCTAACGGTTTTCGCCCAGCTCGTTGGGAAACCGACTTGGTTAATCCTAAGAAATCCTGACGCGATCGCTCTAAGGATCAGCATCAGACGGAGGGGGTTCAAGCCAGTTCATTTTTGCGTTAATCTCTGCTTCAGACCAGCCGGTATAATGGGCGAGGGTTTCCGCTTCGAGCTGTTGGCGATCGCTCACTTCGCGGTAATAGCCCTCGGCGGCGGGACAGTCGATCGGGTCGCGGTAGGGGTGCTGGATAATGTAGCGGCCTTGGAAGTTTTGGGTGTTGCCGGTGGTTTGAAAGGCGAGATCTTCGGGGAAGCGATCGCGCCCATAGCGCAGATGGAGCCGCGTCATAAACACCGGATTGGTCGGCCCAGTTCCTTGAGCATTCACCCAAAACGCCCCCGCCTGGCGTAATTCTGTGGCCGATAACGGCTCTGCCGCACAGGGATCACACCACGACATATCCCAGGCATATTCTAGAAAGCCCGCTTCCCGGTTCGCCTGCTCATGGCTGGTTTGAAACAGGGCATTGTAGAACGGGCCAAACTCGTCTTGGATAAAGTCCGGCACATCAAGATCAGACGGAATCGGGACGGTGCGATAGTTGGTCAATTCCACCTGCCCCTGGGGTGTGAGTAGATAGATGATTAAATCCTGCGGGCCTTGGGCGTTGAGCATGCCGAGGCGGATCGGCAACATAAACCGGGGCGATTCGTAGGCCATCGTCAACGGGCGGAGGCGTTGGCGTTGGTTGGCGCGAAACTCTGTCAGGTTGACCTTGGCGACGAAGAATTTAAAGTTTTGACGGATGTAGGGGGCGAGGACTTGGGCGGCTCCGGCCGGAATGTTGTATTGATTCTGACGCAGCCAGGTTTCCAGGCCGTTGGATTCTTGGGCGCTGAGGATGACGATGTTGTATTCGCCAACGCTGAATTGGGCTTCGACGGTAACGCCATGACTCCCAGGGGCGAGGGTGGCGTAGTCCGCATCGTCAAATTCTGCACGGTTGCCCCCCCGTGTGACCCCGCGTTCTGGGCGATCGCAGGGGTTTTCGTCGAAATATTCCACCAAACGGGGCGCACTGAACTCGTCTAAACGGGTGATGATGGCGGGATCACTGACGTTGACTTGGTCTTGACGGATCAGGGTGGGCATGGGGACGACGAGGGCAAAGTTGCGCACGTCGCCTTGGTAGTCGTTGGCCATGGTGAGCACGGTGCGATCGCCATTCCGGGCAATAATCACCTGCGAGGCTTGGTTATATAAACTTGCGTTGGCTTGGGAGACATAGAACCCACAAAAGGCGAAGGCGGGGGGCGCAAGGAGGAGACTCAGCCAGCCGATGAGTACCACGATCGCAAGTCGTGGACCTGTGATTCGGTTGAGGTGCGATCGCCACCATTGCGCCAGTGTTTTCATGGTGTATTGAGGGTAGGAGTAAGGAGGAACAAGACAGGCAAGGGGCTTAATCCCACAAATCTCGCCACCACGGACGACGGGGAGACTTCTCAGTGAGCCAGTCAATTTTGGAATACACCTCTGTTTTACTCCATCCGGTCAACTCTGCTACGGTATTCCCGGCCTGTTCTTGGCGATCGCGCACCGCTTCACGATATTGATCCGCCGCACTACAGGACATTTCGCCGCGATAGGGATGGCGGATCACGTAGCGGCCTTGGAAGTTTTGGGTGTTGCCGGTGTTTTGGAAGGCGAGATCTTCGGGGAAGCGATCGCGACTATAGCGCACATGGAGCCGCGTGATATAGGCATTCACCGCCCCCGGTTGGGGAAACGGAGTCGGCGCGATCCGTTGCTCATCCTGGCGGCCCGCATTGAGCCAAAATACCCCCGCCTCGCGCAGTTCATCCGGCGTGAGGGGATTGGCCGCGCAGGGGTCACACCAGGACATATCCCAGGCATATTCTAAAAACGCCACCTCTTTATTGGCCTGCTCGTAGGAGGTTTGGAACATGGCCTTATAAAATTCGCCAAATTCATCCTCAATAAACGCCGGGACATCGGTGTTGGAGGGAATTTTCACGGTGCGATAGTTGGTCACTTCCACCTTACCACTGGGGGTGAGCAGATAGACGATTAAATCCTGATCGCCGTTGGCGTTGAGCATTCCGAGGCGAATCGGCAGCATAAACCGGGGCGATTCGTAGGCCATCATCAAGGGGCGCAGGCTTTGGGGTTCGTCCGCGTTGACTTCTTCTAGATTCACCTTAGCCACGAAGAATTTAAAATCTTGGCGGATATAGGGGCGCAGCACTTCGCTGGCTCCGGTGGGGATGGTGTAGTCGTTTTGGCGCAGCCAGGTTTCGAGGCCGCTGGATTCCTTGGCACTGAGGATGAGAATGTCATATTCCCCGACGCTGAATTCTGCTTCGATCGTCACCCCCAGGGAGCGATCGCTACTCAGCCCCGCACTATCGGCCTCCATCGCCGCCGAGGGAGCCGGGGCAGGCGCAGGCATCCGCAGCAACTGGGGTTCACAGGGATTGCTGTCAAAATATTCCACCAAACGCGGCGCACTGAATTCATCCAACCGTTTTAAAATATCCGGATTGCCCACATGGACTTGCTCTTCCGTGAGCAAGTCCGGCACGGGAACCACGAGGGCGAAATCCTCTAACTCGCCTTCGTAATCGTTGGCCATGGTGAGGACGGTGCGATCGCCGTCCCGCGCAATAATCACCTGGGACGCTTGGTTATACAAATCCGCATCGGCCTGGGCCACATAGAACCCACAAAACGCCAAGGCGGCCGGGGCCATCCCCAAAACCATCACGAGAATCAATAAGGATGCCAGGAGCGATCGCCAACCTTTCTGCATGAAAACCATCACAATTTTTCCTCCTAAAACAAATACAACAAGCCCACGCCGCCGGGGATTTAAATCCCCGGCTGATCGCGAAAGTAGGCTAAAGCCCACTCCTCTCGAACCCGTTTTAACGGGTTTTCGCTATCAGCCAAGAACTTCAGTTCTTGGCGGGGGACGACTACTCTAGACTGCCTAACCCATGGATCAACGATGGCGCAGTGGCGCAGCTTTCCGGCTCCTGCCACTGGAAGCGAGACCCCGGCCAGACCCGATCCAGCAACGGTGTTAAGGGTGACAGTGCAAACAACGCCCAAAACATCGCCGTCGAAACAAAAAATTCTTCCTGTAATAAAAACGCCAACCAGGCCACCGCCGCCGCCCACACAAAGCGACCCTGCCGCGCATTGGGAATCGAGCGCGGATCAGTGACCATAAACAGAGCGAACAGGAGCAAACTACCGCTCATCAACTTGTGCAGATACACGTCCGCCGTCCAACCGAGGGCAAAGGTGCGCACCGCTTCCAATCCGGCATAGGTAGCGAGGAACACCGCCGAGGTTTCCCAACGCCCAACCCAGCGCAACACCAAGCCCCCCGCCCCCACGAACAGGATTAAATACCAAGCCTGCGTCCCCCATTGACCGGGCGACACCCACGCATCGGGCGTGAGCAGCAGCGCGACAATAATGCCAAAGTTGGCGGGGTTAAAGAAGTGTTTATCTTGGTATTGAAAGAGGGTTTTACTGGCGATCGCCACTCCCCCCGCCAATGCCATCGTCGCCACACTATTCCCCCGCAACAGCAAACACAGCCCCAACCCGGTAATCAGCGCACTCTCCCAGGACGGAATCGTCCAGAGTTTCACCTCAGGCTGATGGCGGAGGGTGGGCAACAGCGATCGCGTCACCCACTGCATCCCTAGGCAACTCGCCCCCAGCACCGCCAATAATTCCGGGCGCAATGTCCAGTCACGGGTGCTAATGCCTAACAGTAAAAACAACGCCAGAAAACTAATCTGGGCAATCCGAGCATCCTTGAGCATAGTTTTAAATTCAACGTCAATTGGCTCTAGTATGAACGGTCATTTTGAAAAATCCCCGCTTGTTACCGTTTGTGAAACGGGCAGCATTGCACGGGCAGGGTTTTTGTGGGGGGACTGGGTGCGATCGCGCTGTGGGGGAGCAAGGGGCTAAAGTCGCTTG
>CAZCWE010000205.1:5552-7763 GCA_964502285.1 uncultured Spirulina sp.
CCCCTCTTGTTACCGTTTATGAAACGAGGAAGCTGCCGCAGACGACAGGCTCAGGCCATGGCCCTCACCCAACCCTCTCCCACGAGAGTCATTCTATCTACTGCAACCGCCATGTTGGCAACGCTAAAATTAGGTCTTTTGGTCTTTTAGGTTGTTAACAACTGATGCAATATCGTCGTTTTGGTCGCACGGAATTATCAATGCCCGTCTTTTCCTGCGGGGGAATGCGCTATCAACACAAGTGGCAAGATCAGCCCTGGTCGGAGATTCCCCCAGCGGGTCAGGCGAATTTAGAGGCAACGATTCGCCGGGCGTTGGAGGTGGGGATGAATCATATTGAGACGGCGCGGGGTTATGGTACGTCGGAAATGCAACTGGGGCGAATTTTGCCGACCTTGCCCCGTGAGCAGATGATCATCCAAACGAAAGTTTCACCGAAGCCGGATGCGCAGGAGTTTCGCGACACCTTGGAAAAGTCGTTGCAGTTGTTGCAATTGGATTATATTGATCTGCTGGGCATTCATGGCATTAATACGCCGGACAATTTGAACGATACGATCCGGCCGGGGGGGTGTTTGGATGTGGTGCGGGAGTTTCAGCGTCAGGGGCGGATTCGGCATGTGGGGTTTTCCACCCATGGCCCGACGGATGTGATTTGCAGCGCGATCGCAACGGGTCAGTTTGACTATGTGAATTTGCATTGGTACTACATCAATCAGGGCAATTGGCCCGCGATTGAAGCCGCCCAAGCTCAGGATATGGGGGTGTTTATTATCAGTCCGTCGGATAAGGGGGGGCACTTGTATGCGCCGCCGCCGAAGTTGGTGGATCTCTGTGCGCCGTTGAGTCCGATGGTGTTTAATAACCTGTTTTGTCTGTCCCATCCGCAGGTGCATACATTGTCGGTGGGGGCGGCGCGGCCGACGGATTTTGATGAGCATTTAAAAACGTTGCCGCTGTTGACTCAGGCGGGGGAACTGTTGCCGCCGATTCTGGAGCGGTTGGAGCAGGAGGCGATCCGCTGTTTGGGCAAGGAGTGGGTGGAAACCTGGGAAGAGGGGTTGCCTGACCCGCACCATGTGCCGGATGAAATTGGGGTGAAGACGATTTTATGGCTGCGGAATTTAGCGATCGCCTACGACATGGTGGACTATGCCAAAGCCCGCTACAACCTGCTGGGCAATGGGGGCCATTGGTTTCCCGGTAAACAGGCGGGCGATCCGGCAGATCCGAAGATGATGGCGCGATCGATTCAAAACAGTCCCCATCGTCAGAAAATTCCGGCCCTGTTGGCCGAAACGGCTCGCCTGTTGGGGGGTGAAACGGTGCAACGCCTGTCCCAAAGTTGAGGGGGGTTTGTTAGCGTGGGAACAGAATCCGCCGCGATCGCGCCTTAGATCGTCAGTGCGGATCATCTCGCATTCAGTTCCTATACTCCCCATAACACGATGCAACACCCTCTAACATTTTGTGGTCTTGGTTTAAGTGCGCTGGTTTTGCCTGGGCTTTTGCAGGGGTCGCCAGCGATCGCCACCGATCCCAACCCCATCATCCCTCCCATCGCAATATCAGCAGTCCAGATCGCCCAAGCCCCCGCCGAGGCTTCGCTGAAGTTAACTCTGGCCGATCTGCCCCAGGGCTTTATCGAACCGCCCCCCGCCGTCGCCGCGCAAATGGTACAGCAACTCGAAGCCCTCAGCGGTCAATTTCAGCAAAGTGGTGTCAGTCCCGAAGACTTTTACGTTTACATCCATCCCACTCGTCTGCAAGTGGTGGTGGGGTTCAACGGAATGATCAGCGACTCAGAGCAGTTTGACTATTATCTGACCCAATCCCAACAACCAGAACAACAAACCAAAATCACCGCCCTCATCGAACAACGCCTAGCCGGGATGGACGGCATTGACCTCACCCATTACGAAACCCTAGAGGCGGTGAATGGAGTGGGCGATCGCGCTGCGGGGATTCACATGGGCCTAACCCTCTACGACACCCAATTCAACACCGACCTCGTCACGTTTCGGCGGGGCAATGTCGGTCTGTTCACGGCGGTGATGTATCCCCAAGATCAAGCCCCCCTCGTGGAATTGTTGACCCTCGCCACCCAACTCGATCAGCGCATCTAAGCCACACCTGAGAATGAGAAGCCCTCTCCCGTGGGCTACTGCTTATACATAACGTTCAAATGTTGGCCTACGTTGCGATCGATCC
>CAZCWE010000206.1:0-1682 GCA_964502285.1 uncultured Spirulina sp.
CTTTTTGAAGGGGGGCTAGGGGGGATCACGATAGTTCTGGAACTTGAGATTGATTGATGTATAAACGGTAGCCCTAAGCGGGGGGCGTGCGTTCCATGGTCACACCACCAGCGGGGACGAAGGTAATGCCGCGCCGCTGGGGTCGGATTTGGTCGGGGGGAATCAGGCGCAGGTTGGGCTGTTGGAGGATTGTGCCAAGAATGAGCTTCATTTCAAATAGGGAAAATGCCATGCCGATGCAACCCCGATGGCCGCCGCCGAAGGGGAAGAATTCGGCGGGGCTGAATTTGTGGTCGAGGAAGCGATCGCTATTGAATTGGGTGGGGTTGGGGTAGGTGGTGGGGACGCGGTGGGCGAGATAGACGCAGGGGATCAACACCGTGCCACGATCGCAGACATAATCCCCCAAGCTGTAAGGTTCCTTGACGATGCGGGGCTGGGAGATCAGGGCGATGGGATAGATGCGCAGGGCTTCGTTGCAAACGGCGTTGAGGTAGGGCAGGGCGGCGAGGAGATCGGGGGGCGCGTGGGTAACTTCGTTTTGCAGTCGGGCGAGGCGATCGCCCTCCTCATAGCTCCACAAAATTGCCCAGGCCAGAGCCGAGGCGGTGGTTTCGTGACCCAAGAGCAAGAGGGTCATCAGTTGATCGTGGAGTTCGCGATCGCTCATGCCCTGGCCGTCTTCATCCCGTGCCGTTAACAACAGACTGAGGATATCGGTGCGATCGGGGTTGTCCTGCTGACTGGCGCGGCGATCGCGAATCTCTGCATAGACGAGGCGATCGATCCCTTCCCGTTGCCGCAAAAATCGCCCCCAGGGACTCCACGCCCCAAAATCTCGTTGCAAGATCGGGAAGAAGAACTGACTGGAATAGAGCGGCTCACTAATCGCATCGAGCAGCGCACTGATCCGCTGGGTTAACTCGTCGTAGCGCGGCCCCGGCTCCACCCCGAACACCACCCGCAAAATAATTTGCAGCGTGATATCCGCCAGGGACGATCGCAGATCAATCGGTTGACCCGTGGGCAGTTGGGCGAAGACAGTGCGGGTAATTTCGACGATCAGGTCGCCGTAGGTTTTCATGCGATCGCCATGCAACGGCGGCATTAATAATTTTCGTTGGCGCAGGTGTTCCGCCCCATCGAGCATGATCAGGGAGCGATCGCCCGTCAGGGGACGAAACACATGGGTCACCTTCCCCAGGGCAAAGGTATCCACGGGCGCAGTAAACACCCCCTGCACCAAGGCCGGCTCCCCGGTAAACACCACCGGCGGCGACTTCGGCCCCAACACTCGCGTCGTGAACGTGTGGCCATACCGCTGTTGATAGCGGTCGAAAAAGGCGATCGGGTCACGGACAAGCTCTAGGGTTTGCCAGAGTCCCGGATGGGTGGGGCCGGGGGGAAGCGAGGCGATCGCCATAGTCAAGGTCTCCTCATCCTCAGAGTTTGGCTAACATCAGCTTGCGTTGCTTCGAGGGCAGTTGGGTATATTCCGCAACGATTTTGCGGAAGTCCTGACCCTCAATGGTTTCCTGCTCTAGGAGGGCCTCGGCTAAACGATCCATCAAGGGCCGATGTTCACGGATCAGTTGGCGGGCGCGATCGTAGCAGTGCATCGCAATGTTGCGCACTTGGTGGTCAATTTTCGCCGCCACGGCCTCGGAATATTCCGAGCGATT
>CAZCWE010000206.1:1725-7742 GCA_964502285.1 uncultured Spirulina sp.
CCGTGACTTTTTTGATGTCGCTGGCGGAACCGCTGTCGATTTCCAGATCCCCGAAAATCTCCACTTCCGCCGCCCGACCCCCCAGGGCTACGGTAATTTTGTCGAGAATCCACGCCCGCGTATAGAGGCCACTATCCACCACTTCTTCATCGGGGACTTGATCCGTGAAACCCTCAATCCCGCCGGAACGGGGAATAATCGTCACTTTGTTGAGGGGGTCGGAATGCTCCAGGAGGGTCGCCAGCAGAGCATGACCCAGCTCATGGTAGGCGGTCATGCATTTTTTCTTGCTGTCGAGGAGGGGCTTCATCTTGAGGCCGACGGTGATGCGATCGAGAGCATCGTCAAGTTCTTGGCTGGAAATTTCCTCCTTGCGGCGGCGGGCGGTGAGGATGGCGGCTTCGTTGAGGAGGTTGGCCAGGTCTGCACCTGCGAGGCCGGGGGTGCGCCGGGACAGGAGTTCGAGGGACACAT
This sequence comes from uncultured Spirulina sp., assembly GCA_964502285.1. GTDB lineage: Bacteria > Cyanobacteriota > Cyanobacteriia > Cyanobacteriales > Spirulinaceae > Spirulina. Next base: position 2,200 of record CAZCWE010000206.1, read on the forward strand.
CCGCTGCGAGTTTTTTGGTGCGGCCGTGGACTTCGAGGATTTTGAGGCGACCTTTGCGATCGGGTAAATCAACCATCACCTGGCGATCGAATCGACCGGGACGCAGCAGGGCCGTATCGAGTACATCGGGGCGGTTGGTGGCGGCAATCACGATCACGCCGGTATTCCCTTCAAAGCCGTCCATTTCCGTCAGGAGTTGGTTGAGGGTTTGTTCCCGTTCATCGTTGCCGCCGCCAATCCCGGTTCCGCGTTGGCGACCGACAGCATCAATTTCGTCAATGAAAATCAAACAGGGGGCGTTTTCTTTCGCTTTTTTAAACAGATCCCGCACCCGTGACGCGCCGACTCCGACGAACATTTCCACAAATTCCGAGCCGGAAATGCTGAAGAATGGCACACCGGCTTCGCCCGCAACGGCTTTGGCGAGGAGGGTTTTCCCGGTTCCGGGGGGGCCGACGAGGAGCACGCCTTTGGGAATGCGCGCGCCGATGGAGGTGAAGCGTTCGGTTTCTTTGAGGAAGGAGACGACTTCTTGCAGTTCTTCTTTGGCTTCGTCGATTCCGGCAACGTCATCGAAGACAATGCCGGTTTTGGCTTCCATTTGGAAACGAGCCCGCGATCGCCCAAAGGAAAACGCCTGGCCCGACGAAGATGCCGAGCGGCGCAACACCATCACCACCACGGCAAAAATGATCACCAAAAGGGCCAGATTCGCCAACAGTCCCACGGTGGCGCTGTGGTCAGCGGAGGGTTTCACGGAAAAATCGATGTTGTTGGCCCGCACCCGTTGGATCAGTTCTGGGTTGTCCTGGAAGAGATCCACGTTGTAGGTTTGCTCCCCTTCTCCGGCCAGGGTGATTTTCCCAATCCCGGTTGCCGGGTCGTATTCAATGCTTTGAACTTGGCCCTCATCGACTTGCTTCAGGAGTTGACTGTAGGAGAGCGTATTGGGTTGTTCGTCCTGGGCGATCGCTCCTTGGGGGATCGTCCACTGCAACAGACTCGCCAAGGTCAAGCCGAGAACAGCGTGCCAACGCTTGCGAGTCGCCGCCGACGCTCTGGGGTAAAAGTGCTTCTTCATGCGATGAGGGGTACTCGATAAGGTATGACGATTACAATTCTTATTCTAAAGTCTCTCGCTGAGTTTCCGCAGGCTGCGGCGGCTGGAGACCCCAAACGATAGGGAATTATAAATGATAAGACTTGATAGGATAGACTATACACTCGGTACATCTCTCCCGTAAGATTATCGTGAAAAATTTCCCCTTATCCCCCAACGCCCGTGAAAATCTTCGTTTATCACACGCCTGAACTGACCCCCACTGATCACCTCCCGGACTGCGCCGTCGTCATCGATGTGCTCCGCGCCACCACAACGATCGCCACCGCCCTCGCCGCCGGAGCCGAGGCTGTGCAAGCCTTTCGCGATCTTGATATCCTCACCCAAGTCAGCGAGACCTGGCCCGCCGCCAAGCGGCTCCGGGCGGGGGAGCGGGGCGGCAAACAGGTCGATGGTTTTGAACTGGGCAACTCTCCCCTGGCTTGTACCGCGTCCCTCGTGCAGGATAAACGCCTCTTTTTGAGCACCACCAACGGCACTCGCGCCCTGCAAGCCGTCGAAGATGCGCCGCTTGTCCTCACCGCAGCGCAGATCAACCGGCAAGCGGTGGTGGATGCCCTGAAGGATCATCAGCCGGAAACCGTGTGGCTCGTGGGGTCTGGTTGGCAGGGGACCTATTCCCTCGAAGATACGGTCTGTGCGGGGGCGGTGGCGTTGCCGTTCTATCAAGCCGCCGGGGTGGAGATGCTGGGGAATGATGAAACCTTGGGCGCGATCGCTCTCTATCAACAGTGGCAAGATGATCTCGTCACCCTCTTCTGCCAAGCAAGCCACGGTCAACGCCTGATGCGCTTGGATCTTCTCGATGATCTCCGCTACTGCGCCCAAACCGACATCACCGATATTGTCCCCCAACAAAGTGAAAAAGGCGTACTCAAGCGGGCATAATCCCCCCCCGATCGCCACATTGGGCCCTGGGTTCTGTCAATCGTTGGGATCGAGTCGCTTAGAATTGACTCACGATTGATCCATTTAAGGAGGTCAGGTCATGGGACAGGGAATCACGCGGCGACAGTTGCTCTGGGGCGCGATCGCCCTCGGTGGCACTCAACTCATCACTCGCCCCAGTCAAGCGGCGCGACGGGCCAAAATCACCGTCAGCACCAGCCGCGAATTGTGGGAGGCGATCGGCAGCGATCGCACCATTCGCCTCCGTCCCGGTGTCTACGATCTCGTCTCCATCGCCGAAAGCCTCACCGAATCATCGCCTCACATCGCCTTTGAACCCGTTTACGACGGCATCGAAGCCGTGATTCGGAACGTGCAAAATCTCACAATTATTGGCCCCAAAGACCACAGCGCCAAAATCTACACCCAGCCCCGCTACGCCGATGTGCTGCGCTTCGACAATTGCCAAGACATCAGCATTGAGCGCGTTGAAGCGGGACATTGGCCCGATGCGGGAGATTGTAACGGGGCGGTGTTGCAATTTACAGATTGCGATCGCATTGAACTCGACGACCTCATGCTCTTCGGCAGTGGCACCTACGGCATTTGGGCCCTGCGCACCAACGAACTGCACTGCAAAGACAGCCAAATCTATGAATGCACCTACGGCATCCTCTACTTCACCGAATGTGAAGACATCCACCTCGAAGACTGCCAATTTTTAGACAATCGCAAATTCAACCTCGTTCACGTCGAACGCAGCCGCCAAGTCCAGTTTGAAGACTGCCAATTCCGCAATAATCAAGTCCTCGCCCAATGGGATGCCTTTTTCAATGTGATCGACAGTCCCGCTGTACTTGTCGAAGATTGCCAATTCATCAACAACAGCAGCGCCAAACTGATGAATCAGCCGGGAGTATTACGCCTCGATGACGTGGACTTCACCGACAACACATTTACGGATGTTTAACACAGCATCATCATGCGGAGGGATGGCATCCTAAGCATTTAAAATCTCGCAACCGGTTAGCATTCACAAAAAAATACATGACTGACTATCCTGAAATCGACGTAATTCGGAAAACAGGTCAAGAGAAATTTCACATTAATGGCATGCCGTTATCGTATGGTTTGCTCGACTTTTGGCAGTGGTCAGCCTCGGATCTTGTCAACAATGCTATGCGAGGGGTTCTGGCTGAATTTATTGTCGCTTCAGCCGTGGGTCAGGTGAAGGGACATCGAACCGAGTGGGATGCTGTTGATCTTAAAACCCAGGATGGGATCAAAATTGAGGTTAAATCGAGTGCCTATATTCAAAGTTGGTTACAACAGAAACTATCCACCATTCAATTTGATATCAAATGTACCCAGGGCTGGGATGCAGAAACCAACGAGTTTTCATCTGAAGTGAAACGACAAGCGGATGTGTATGTTTTCTGCATCCTTCACCATGAAGATCAAAATACAATTAATCCTCTGAACCTAGATCAGTGGAGTTTCTATGTGTTGCCAACTGAGGCACTGAATGAGGCTGTGGGTGAGCAAAAAACAATCAGCTTATCCAGCCTGCAAAAATTGAATCCTACGATCGCAACCTACGCAGCATTGAATACATCCATTCAAGATGCAGCATTTCGGTAGGCAGTACCCAAACGACACGAGTTAAGGGATTATGAAATTTCACTCATTAAGACCTATCGCAGCAATAGATTGGGGCGGATGTTTGGATTGCGATCGCTGAGCTTATTCCGAGGGGCGGGAATCGAAGAAGAAGGGGATTTTTTGGCGTTTGATGATGCCTCGGAGGGTGGGTTGTGCGGCCATCGTGTTGTTGTCACGGGGGCGGACATTTAAGTTGAGTTCTTCGAGGGTCTCAGAGTCAGGGTCAAAAATGACTTGATTAGAACCGCCAGCGGCTTGGCCGTTGACTTTGACTTGGTAGGTTCCTAGGCGTAACTGTTCGAGATAATAGACCCCTGCACCGTTGGTGATGGAAAAACTGATCACCTCCCCCTCGGCATCCACGGCCTCGACCTTCGCTCCGGCGATCGCATCCCCTGTTGCATTGGTCACAACCCCCATGAGTGTATAGGACGCTTGCAAAGGAATCGGCAGTGATGTGTAGCTGCCTTCTACCACCTCTACCGCAAAACTCTGGGTCGCAGGTTGAAAATCAGGGGGAAATCCGGCCTCTTCGAGATCAATGCGATGGAAACCAGCCGCCAGGGGCAAAAGAAGACGATCGCCCTCCTGATAGAGGGTTTGCGATCGCACCACTTCGTTATTGACAATCAGAAAATCCGTGCTGTCTTGATACAGGGATTCGCCCGCATCACGCTCACCGTTACCATTGAAATCATAGAACGGTTGCACTAACACGCCGCCTTCGGTGCGCAATCGTTCGGGGCGGCGCTCTCCGGGACCAAGCCCCGCCTGTAATCCCAAACTAGAGCGCAGTTGAAATGTGAAGCGGTTTTGATTGGCGCGGAGGGTGACGGTTTCATAGCGGGCTTCGAGGAACAGGCCAGGGATCACCGTCGTACCGAGGAGGGCATAGGGGCCGTGCTTGGTGGAGTTCACGCCATAGCCGACTTCGGTCTGCCAGAGGGATTGGCCGATGTCGTTGCGATCGCGTGATTTGTATTGCCATCCAGCGGTCAGGAGATAATTGTCCTGGGCCGTTCGACTCTGCCCACCGTCCACCCACTCCGTTTCCAGACCGAGGGACAAAAAGTCAGACTGATTCGCACGGTTTAAGCGATAGTCCATTTGGGTATCGGTGGTGAAGCGATCGCGGCGATCGTCACCGCGATGGGTCAGCGTCCACTGGTCGAAACGTTGATACAAACGCCAATCCAACCGATCATCCGTCTGCCAATTAAACCCAAGAATCGTGGAAGCCAGGCGACTAGAAGTAGAATATTGCACCCCAAACCGGGCAAAATCATCCCACGTTCCCCGACTAAAAAACCGCAACCCCGAAAACGCTTGCCAACTCAAACTGTATTGCGTGCGGTCTAAGTTGGTATTCAGCGTAATGTACAGATTCTGCTGATCCCAGACCATTTCCGCATCCACATCACTATCGGTACTCATTAAGCCCGAAACCGCGACGCGCAGGGGCGTGCCTTTGGGTTGATAAAACAGTTCTGCCAAGCCATAGAGGTCGCCATCATAGACACTCCCCACGCCGAGGGTGAGGTCTTCGCTCAGGCCGTAGCGATAGGCAAAACCACCACTAAACTCCTGAAATTCGCCGAAAAATTTATCGGGTTTGCGCAGGCGTCGCCAACCACTAGAGGCAATCAGGGCTGATGCGCCGGTGGGGAGTTGTTCGGGCAGCAGGGTGAATTCGGCTTCTTCAATGGTCGGCTCGGCGGCGAGGGAACCATTGGGAAAGAGCAGCAGGTAATAGTTGCGCGGCGCACCCCGCCCCACGGGTACATCGGTGAATCGATAGATCCCAGAACCATCGACGAGTTCTTCAGCGAGGATGTCACGCCGCTGGAGGTTTGTGACGAGTTGGACAAGGGTT
>CAZCWE010000207.1:0-6731 GCA_964502285.1 uncultured Spirulina sp.
ACCCGCCTCCTCCTTGACCGGGAGCAAGTCCCCGCCGCCCGCGCCCTGGCCCCCGCTATTCTCCGCCGCCTCCAAACCGAGAATGTGACCCATCGCACCCTGATCGCGCGTCTCGTCTTCGCCCAACAGTGGCTAGATGTGCCAGATTTATCCCCCCCGGTCGATCGCACCACCCTTGCCCAATTGATCGCCGACGGCATCCAAGCCGCCCGTCAACGGGGCGATCGCGCTGCGGAAGCCTACGGCCTCGGCATTCTCGGCTCTGCCTACGCCCAGACCCAACAAACCGACACCGCCATTCAACTCACCCGCGAGGCTCTTGCCCTGGCTCGGCCCCTCCAAAACCCGGAACTGATCTATCCGTGGGAATGGCAACTGACCCAACTGCTGGAAACCCAAGGCGATTTACAAGGGGCGATCGCCGCCAATGAACGCGCCGTCGAAACCCTCGAAACCCTCGAAAATGATCTCGTGTCCTCGAACCGAGACAGCCAATTTTCCTTCCGGGAATCCGTCGAGCCGATCTATCGTAATTTAGTCTCCTTGCTTCTCACCCCCGACGGGAGCCGCACCAAACATCAGACCAAGGCCAACGGCAACAACGGCACGATTTCTCAGGCCAACCTCCGCCGCGCCCGTCAGGTGATCGAAAACCTGCAAGTGGCGGAACTGAATGACTTTTTCCGCACGCCTTGCATTTCCGCCAACACCACCGAGATTGATCAGATCATTAATCAGGGCGATCGCACCACCGCCGTTTTGTATCCGATTCTGCTCGGCGATCGCCTCACCGTTATCCTCTCCCTCCCCGGCGATGATCCCCAAGGCGATGCCCTCCTCCGTTACCACATCACCGGAGCTGATCCTGCCACCATCACCCGCGCCGTGGATCAACTGCGTCGCACCCTGGCCGGAAACCTCCCCGAAAGCCGTGTGTACACCGCCGCTCAAACCCTCTACGAATGGTTAATTGCGCCCTTTGAGGCGGACTTGCAAGCGCATCAGATCGAAACCCTCACCTTTGTCCTCGATGGCCCCTTGCGTCGTCTGCCCATGTCCGTCCTCTTTGATGGCGAACAATACCTGATTGAAAAATACAACCTGGCGATTACCCCAGGGTTGCAACTCGTGCCGCCGCGATCGCTCCAATCCGTCGAACTCTCCCCCCTCGTCGCCGGTCTCAGCGAAGCCCGCCACGGCTTTGAAGCCATTCCCGCCGTCGCCGCTGAAGTCCAATACATTCGTGACAGTTTCCCCAACAGCAAACTCCTGTTCAACGAAAGCTTCACCACCGCCAGCCTCGTTGACGCAATTCAAACCAACCCCTTCCCCATCGTTCACCTCGCCACCCACGGCGAATTCAACTCTACCCCCACCGACACCTTCCTGCTCACCTGGGACAATGAAATCAACGCCAACGAATTTTCCCAAGTTCTCCAATCCCGCGACCTCCAACGCAACAGCCCCCCCATCGAACTGCTGATCCTCAGTGCTTGCCAAACCGCCCTGGGTGACGATCGCGCCGCCCTCGGTCTCGCCGGACTTGCCGTCCGCTCTGGTGCGCGTAGCACGATCGCTAGTCTCTGGTCTGTGAGCGACGAATCCACCGGACTGATGATGCAGGAACTCTATCAAATCCTGCTCCACTCCCCGGAACAAAACACCCTGAAACGTGCCGAAGTGCTCCGTCAAGCCCAACTCACCCTCCTCCAATCCGATGAGTTTCATCACCCGTTTTTCTGGGCTCCCTTTATCTTGATTGGCAGTTGGTTGTAGGGTCTGGGCGGGTTGGCTGATCGTGACCGATGGTGTTGGGGGACGGCAGGGCGATCGCCCTCAGATCAAAGAGTTTTTAGATTTGCCCTCCCGATCCATCGCTATCATGAAGGGCGCAAGTGTTGTTGAGTGCGCCCCATGCCTTGGTTTGTCAAAATTGAAACAGGGATCGTGGAAAAATCCACCTTCGATCGCTATGTTCCCGCCCATCGTGACTATGTGCAGCAATTAATCGCCAACGGTCACCAAGCGAAAACGGGCTACTGGGGCGACTATGGCGGCGGGATGCTGCTGTTTTGGGCAGAATCTCTCGCAGCGGCTGAAGCGATCGTGCAGAATGATCCCCTGATTCAGAATCAATGCGTACAGTATGAACTCCATGAATGGTGCATTGTGGTGCAATAGTTGACGATTTGGATAGGTAAATATGCACAAAATAGTCGCGCAGTTTTAAGCTGAATGTAAAATCATCTTAAAACTCGCTAACGAATTGAAAAATATCGTCTACAAGAGTAAGCAAGGCCCATTGCCCCGTAAACCCTGATTGAGGAGCCCTATGGATAACGAACCGCAAAAGTATTGCATGAAATGCACGCTCACCTTTGGCGATATTTATGGCCAGATCATTATCTGGTTAATTGTCATCTTTATCTCCTTAGCCACAACATTAGCCCTCTGGAGTAGCACTCGCCAAGCTTACGCCTTCTTAACGATTGGGATCATCCTCGTGCTCTCCTTGCCGTTCTTGGTTTTTGCCTTCGTAACCACGTTGTTAAACCATATTGAATTTGTTCCCCTAGAGGAAGAACAAAGCACCAATCAGTTATCTTTGGAAAACCCGCGATCGCTGACTCAAAAGCCAGCACCATCCGCCGGCTAGGGTAACCAAATTATTCAGGCATACTGAACCGATTTATCTGGAATAATCACTAACCAACAAGGAGGGATATCCTCCTTTTTTTATGGGCAATATTGGCCTGATAAACGCTGAATATTCCTGCACAGGAGATGAGCGATCGCTCATGAATGGGGGATTGAATTATCTTGAAATTGGAATTTGAGATGCGATTGTGAAATGTGGTTATGGGATTTTTTGGCATTCACAACGGCCATGTATTCTCTTTTTTCAAGGACGGCATGGATTCCCTGCAAAATCACACGCTCCCTTTGTAGTTGACGTTCGGCCAATTCATGATTGACAGAAGACAACTGGGGTGGATGTTGTTCTTCATCAAACACAGCATAAACGTTCGGGATTCGACTGAGGACATAGGCGAGAAGCTCAGGAATCAGATCGTGCTGTTGAAAGTAGTGTTGAATCTGCTCGGATTGTGTTGCAAAGATATGTTCAATATCATCTTGCACAAATGAAAGGGTCATATTGACCAAGTTCTTGCCCATTGCGTTTTCTCCAGACTCATCAAGAAGTCTGAATGACTGTATCGCTGAGTTCCCATTATAAGGGGAACCGGTTCATCTTAGAACGTTGAAAATGATCTCAGTTGTCGAAAATGAGGAGAATTGATCTGGATTTTAAATGAGTATTTTTGCTTAATTAGGATTGCGATGTCGTGTGAATTGTGGCGGGTGAGTTGCGGACGAGGGTTTGGGGAGGCGGGGGAGGGGGTGCGATCGCACCGGGACGCTTGCGGAGACTGTGGCGAGCCAGTTCAATCGTTTGGGGCAAGACACCGACGAGATTACCGAGCACCTCATCGGGGAGTTCTGCGATCGCCCGTCGGCCGAAATATTGCCGCATCATCACCACAATTCGCCGCGCCCGCTTCAGGGGCACATCACAATCAACCGCCTTTTGGGTCGCTTCGATCCATTGGCGGCGCACATGAAACGCCCGATACTTGCGCTCAAAGGTTTCCGGATAGGTCAGTGCCGCCCGCCCCAGGGGAATCAACCGCGCACAGTCAAGATCCACCACACCGCCAACAATGGCCCCCGGCCCCACTACTTCAGCAAAATGAGGATGACAAATAATCATGCCGTTGCCCCGTCGGGCTTTGACGTAGAAAACCTGTCCACTCCGCAATTGATTGAGAACCTGAGTGGGGCGAAAAAGGGGGTTGGGGCTTAGTGCATATTGAGACATCGTTATTGCAGGGCAGAATAACAATTTACGAGGGGTGTTAGCTCAGAATCCGATTCGACCAAGGGGGGACACTGACCGATGAAACCGAGGAACGGTTTTCATGTAGATGCGTCTAAACGCTGTTGAGACCCTGCTTCTATTTTAAAACCTGCCCACAAAATAAAAGACCGCGTATCTGTTGATCTTCTGGGTCGTGATTTTGTCACAATGGATACACAGTGACTCAGTGATTCTGAGGAGGAGGCAGGCAGTAAATGACCCCGACCGGAAAAGATGGCCAATATGCCAGTGATCATAGCGTAATGTTCGAGCCATGCCACAACAATCTTGAGGGGCGAATTTGCGATCGCCCCCACCCAAAGCAAGCCAGAAACCCAAAAGTCTGGCATGATCAAAACGGCATTCAATTCAGCGGATCAAACCTGTGGACGTGACTTTTCTCGGAACTAGCTCTGGTGTGCCAACGCGATCGCGCAATGTATCCAGCGTCGCCCTGCGCCTGCCCCAACGCGCTGAAATCTGGCTCTTTGACTGCGGCGAAGGCACTCAGCACCAACTCCTCCGCAGCGACATCAAGCCCTCCCAAATTCGCCGCATCTTCATCACCCACATGCACGGCGACCACATCTACGGCCTGATGGGCTTAATCGCCAGTTGTGGCCTGGCCGGAACCGGCCAACCCATCGACATTTACGGCCCGGACGGTTTGGCCGACTACATCGCCGCCTGTAGTCGCTACTCCTACATGGACATCAGCAAACGGGTCAAAGTCCATCGCATTCAGCCGGGCCTGGTGTACGAAGATGCCGAATTTTCTGTCCATTGTGCGAAGCTCAATCACCGCGTCCCCGCCCACGGCTATCGCATCGCTGAAAAAGACCGCCCCGGCCGGTTTCGGGTCGAACAAGCCCAAGCTCTGCAAATTCCCGCCGGGCCCCTGTATGGCGCATTGAAACAGGGCAAAACCGTCACCCTAGACGATGGGCGCACAATCCACGGCGCGGATCTCTGCGAACCCCCCGAAACCGGGCGGAAGGTGATTTACTGCACGGATACGGTGTTTTGTGATGCGGCGGTGGACTTGGCCCAAGGGGCGGATGTGTTGATCCATGAGGCGACCTTTGCCCACCATGATGCCCAGATGGCCTTTGAGCGTCTCCATTCCACCTCCACCATGGCCGCCCAAGTGGCCCTCTTGGCCCAGGTGAAACAGTTGATCATGACCCACTTTAGCCCCCGTTACGCGCCGGGCAATCCGATTCAACTGGGGGATCTATTGGCCGAAGCCCAGGCAATATTCCCCCAAACCCTGCTGGCGAAGGACTTTTTGACCTACACCGTGCCGCGTCACCGGGAGACGGCTGCGGCGAATGCTCTGCCGGGGTGAGGAACGAGAAGACGGGGTCGTTCCCCCTGGCATCAGCGGCCCGCTAATTGGTTGCGATCGCTCCTTCATACTTCGCCGCAATCTCAGCAATGGAGATGTCTTCGTAGTATTCAAAGGGTTGATGAATCCAAGGGTTATCACTGAGATAGTCCACGTAGTAATCCGGCTCGAAGACGGAGCAAGACTTATACCAGAGCACCGCCGTGCGAATCTCGCGGATGCTGTCGCCGTAATGATCCAGCAACCACTGTTTCGACTCCCGCAGACTCACACCAGAATCGGCTAAATCATCCACCACGAGGACGCGATCGCCCAGGGTATCCGTCGTCATGGCGAGATGATCCGAAAAGCGAATTTGGCCCCGCTGGCGGTTGCCTTCCCCCGTGTAGGACGACGCAGACATCACCGCCAAGGGATAGTGATACAAGCGGCACAACACATCCCCCACCCGGAGGCCCCCTTTCGCGATGCAAACGATCTGGTTAAATTGCCAGTCAGACCGGTAGAGTTGTGCAGCCAATTGCTCAATTTTTTGGTGGTAATCTGACCAAGACACATAAAGATCTGACATAGTCCTGCGTATAGTGATAAAGAACAACAATTTCAATAGAGTATGACAAACTCTTTAGCAAAGATTGCCCTGTCGTACTGTTGATAGTGAACCCTCTGCCATGACCTCATCCCCCTCGTCGGATTCTCCCCACGCTGCTCATCCCGATCATCCGGTCGAGCGTCTTAACTTCACAACAAAATTGGCCTATGGGGCAGGGGATTTAGGCCCGGCGATCACGGCTAATGTTTTAGTCTTTTTCCTGCTCTACTTTTTTACGAATGTGGCGGGGTTGTCGGCGGGGTTGGCGAGTTCGGTGTTGGCGATTGGGAAAATTTCCGACGCAATCAACGATCCGATTACAGGGATTTTGAGCGATCGCACCCGGACCCGGTGGGGGCGGCGGTTGCCCTGGATGGTGGGCGGCGCGATTCCCTTTGGGCTCTTGTTTTTTCTGCAATGGCTCGTGCCGGAATTTAGCCCCGATCCCAACATTAACCAATGGGGGCTATTTGCCTACTATGCGATCGTTGCAATCCTTTTTAACCTGGCCTATACCGCCGTTAACCTGCCCTACACTGCCCTCACCCCAGAACTCACCCAGGACTACAACGAACGCACCGGCCTGAATAGCTTTCGGATGGCGTTTTCCATCAGCGGCAGCATTCTGTCCTTGATTTTGGCGCAGATTCTCTTTGGGCTGTATCCCGGTGATCCCCTGAGGCAATATTGGGCGCTGGGGCTGTTGTGTTCTCTGATTTCCGTGGTGGCGATTTTGTGGTGTGCCTTGCGGATACGCGAGCGGGGGGCTGATCCGATTATTCCAGCTCCGATTCGGCGGAGCTTGGGTTACGGGATGATTGGGGCGGGGGGGCTGAGTGTGTTTCTGGGGGTGAATTGGGTCATCGGCGGGG
>CAZCWE010000207.1:6741-7734 GCA_964502285.1 uncultured Spirulina sp.
TACGGCCTCGCCTTCGACGAGAAGCGCGACGGAGACGAGACCATCGACATGGAGTGGGACGACCCGCTCGACCCGAACAAGAAGAACCAGCCCTTCAAACCCGTGACGGGCGACGACGTGGTCATCGGCGGGGCGGGCAATTGGGGGATGATTGCGGCGGTGTTGCTGGGGGTGTTGGGGATTGCCTTTGGGATCACGCTGGTATTTTCCACACCGGAGGCGCATTTGGTGGGGGAGGTGGCGGTGAAGGCGCGATCGCTCGCTGCTGCGTCCCCCAGTGCGCCCATCCTCACCCAGTTAAAAGTGGTGCTGCAAACCAAACCCTTTCTGTTTGTGATCGGGATTTATCTGTGTTCCTGGTTGGCGGTGCAGTTGACGGCTTCGATCTTGATTTATTTTGTGGTGAGTTGGATGAATATGCCGGAAGAAGCGTTTCCGGGAGTGGCGATCGCCGTCCAAGGCACGGCCTTAGTAATGCTTTTTGTGTGGAAACAGATCAGCGATCGCTTTGGTAAAAAAATCGTCTATGCCCTCGGCACCAGCATCTGGATCATCGCCCAAGGCGGTCTCTTTCTCCTCCAACCCGGCCAAGTCACCGCCCTCTACCTCCTCGCATCCCTCGCCGGTTGCGGCGTTTCCGTCGCTTATCTGATTCCCTGGTCAATGGTTCCCGACATCATCGAATGGGATGAACTCGAAACCGGCCAACGCCGCGAAGGGATCTTCTACGGCTTTATGGTGCTGTTGCAAAAATTCGGCCTCGCCCTCGCCCTTTTTCTCGTCGGTCAGGGTCTCGACTCTGCCGGATTCGTCGAACGCGCCCCCGGTGAACCGTTACCCGTTCAACCCGACAGCGCCCTCACCGCCATTCGCCTCGTGGTTGGCCCGTTTCCCATCTTTGTCCTCCTGTTGGGGCTGATCTTGGTGTATTTCTACCCCATCACCCGCAGCGTCCACGACAACATCCGCCGCCAACTGGCCGAACGTCTCGCC
>CAZCWE010000208.1:0-2933 GCA_964502285.1 uncultured Spirulina sp.
CATCTTGATGCGATCGCCCGGCATCACCATTTCAGCTTCGCTGCCATCATCCGCCGTGAAGGCATCAATGGTTCCGGTCACATCGGTCGTCCGCACGTAGAACTGAGGACGGTAGCCGGAGAAAAAGGGCGTGTGACGGCCACCTTCTTCTTTCTTGAGCACATAAACCTCACCTTCAAACTTGGTGTGGGGCGTAATGCTGCCAGTTTTGGCCAACACCATACCACGTTCGATATCCTCTTTTTGGATACCCCGCAGCAGGATGCCCACGTTGTCCCCAGCCATCCCTTCGTCCAAGGTTTTTTGGAACATTTCCACGCCGGTCACAGTAGCGCTGCGGGTCTCGCGGATTCCGATGATTTCCACGGTTTCGCCCACTTTGACCTTACCGCGTTCAATCCGACCCGTGGCAACCGTCCCACGACCGGTGATCGAGAAAACATCTTCAATCGCCATCAAGAACGGCTTATCGATTTCCCGTTCCGGTGAAGGGATATAGTTATCCACTTCATCCATCAACGCCAAAATTTGATCCACCCACTCATCTTCACCCTTGTCGATTTTGGCGTTTGCTGTCAACGCTTCCACGGCCCTCAAGGCAGACCCGGAAACGATGGGAATATTGTCACCGTCAAAGTCGTAGTCGCTGAGCAGTTCACGCACTTCGAGTTCAACCAGCTCCAGCAATTCTTCATCATCCACCATGTCCTTTTTGTTCAAGAACACCACCAAGTTGGGAACCCCCACTTGCTTGGCAAGGAGGATGTGCTCACGGGTTTGGGGCATCGGACCATCCGCAGCGGACACCACCAACACAGCCCCGTCCATTTGCGCCGCCCCGGTGATCATGTTTTTCACATAGTCAGCGTGTCCAGGACAGTCCACGTGGGCATAGTGACGGTTTTCAGTTTCATATTCAACGTGGCCAATGGTGCCGATGTTAACGTGGTCTTTATTCCGTTCAAATTTTGCGCGTGCCATTGATTAATCGTTCCTTATCTCTAAGTTTGCGTTCCTGAGCTGATTTCACATTTTAGGGCCGATTGTGACCTCTTGGATGACCATCCTCGGCCCTAGCCTGTATCCATCATGAAATGATTCCCCTGTTTTTAGCAATGATGGCTTCAGCCACATGGTTGGGAACCTCACTATAGTGGCTGAACTCCATCGAGAAGATGCCGCGTCCTTGGGTTTTGGAGCGAATATCTGTGGCATAGCCAAACATTTCTGCGAGGGGAACCTTGGCTAGAATTTTGGCTATACCCGTGTCAGCATTCATCCCCTCAATCTGGCCCCGGCGGGCGTTGAGGTCACCCATCACATCCCCCAAAAAGTCTTCGGGGACTTCGACTTCAACCTTCATCATCGGTTCAAGGAGAACGGGTTTGGCGTTGTTAACCGCTGTTTTCATCCCCATTGACCCTGCAATTTTGAAGGCCATTTCGGATGAATCCACGTCGTGATATGAACCATCCACGAGGGTGACTTTGACATCGATGAGGGGATACCCGGCCAAGATGCCAGTTTCGCAAGATTCTTTGATGCCTTGCTCCACTGATGCAATGTATTCCCGGGGAATGGTTCCCCCGACAATTTTGGAGACAAATTCAAAGCCTTTGCCTTCTTCAGCGGGTTCAAGGTCGATCACGACGTGACCATACTGACCTTTGCCGCCGCTTTGCCGGATGAATTTGCCTTCTTGGCCACGGGCTGCTTGGCGAATGGTTTCCCGGTAAGCCACTTGGGGTTGACCGACATTCGCTTCCACCTTGTATTCCCGCAACATGCGGTCTACAAGAATTTCCAAGTGCAGCTCACCCATCCCCGCAATCACGGTTTGATTGGTTTCGGGATCAATGCTGACCCGAAAGGTGGGATCTTCATCGGAAAGGGCTTGCAATGCCTTGGAAAGCTTTTCCATATCCTGCTTCGTCTGGGGTTCGACGGCAACGGATATGACGGGTTCTGGGATGAAGAGGGATTCCAGAATAATGGGCTGGGCGTCATCGCAGAGGGTGTCGCCGGTAATGGTGTCTTTGAGGCCGATCGCTGCCCCTAGATCGCCTGCCCGCAGTTCGTTGACTTCGATGCGATCGTTGGACTTAAGGATGATCAGCCGTGAAACCCGTTCTTTTTTGTCTTTGGTGGAGTTGTAGACGTAGCTGCCCTTGGCCAAAACCCCGGAGTAGATGCGGAGGAAGGTTAAGCGGCCAAAGGGATCGGCAGCGACTTTAAACGCTAGAGCCGAGAGGGGAGTGCTATCGTCGGCGGGGCGATCGCCTTCCGTCCCATCCGGAAGCAGCCCTTTGATCGCCGGGACTTCGGTGGGGGCCGGGAGATAGTCTACGACGGCATCGAGTAGGAGTTGCACGCCTTTATTTTTGAAGGCGGAACCGCAGAGCATCGGGACGATCGCACCCGTGAGAGTGCCTTGGCGCAGGGCGTGCTGAATTTCGGCCTCGCTGAGGGTTTCGGTTTCGAGGTATTTTTCGAGCAGGGCTTCGTCGGTAAAGGCGACGGCTTCGAGGAGTTTGTTGCGGTATTCCTGGGCGAGTTCGGCGACTTCGGCAGGGATTTCCACGTCTTCGATTTCGGTGCCGAGGTCGTTGGTGTAGAGTTTGGCCCGCATTTTGACGAGGTCAACGATGCCGCGAAAGTCGTTTTCGCTGCCGATGGGGATTTGGATGGGGATGGCATGGGCGCGGAGGCGATCGCACACCTGCTCATAGACTTTGAAAAAATTCGCGCCGGTGCGATCCATCTTGTTCACAAAGACGATCCGAGGCACATGGTAGCGATCCGCTTGCCGCCAGACGGTTTCCGATTGGGGCTGCACGCCCCCCACGGAACAAAACACCGCAATCACCCCGTCCAACACGCGCATGGAACGTTCCACCTCAATGGTGAAATCGACGTGGCCGGGGGTATCGATA
>CAZCWE010000208.1:2982-4435 GCA_964502285.1 uncultured Spirulina sp.
GCCATCGTGGACTTCGCCGATTTTATGGACAATACCGGAATAGAATAAAATGCGTTCGGTCGTGGTAGTCTTGCCCGCATCAATATGCGCGGCAATTCCAATATTACGAACTTTCTCTAGGGGGATAGCTCGGCCCACAGTGACCTCCTGAACGGTTACACCCGGTGAATGGGTGAATGTAACTGAGTGATAAGTAAATAGTGTTGAATGTTAAAGACTGTCGCTGAACAGCAATCCGGGAAAGAGGGCGTGAGAAGAGTCTCTTTCCCAAACGTTGCTCTAGTACCGGTAATGGGCGAAGGCTTTGTTGGCCTCGGCCATCCGGTGGGTTTCTTCCCGCTTGCGAATCGCGCCGCCGGTTTCGTTGGCTGCATCCATGATTTCGTTGGCAAGTTTGCTGGCCATGGTGCGGCCAGAGCGCGATCGCGAATAGGTGGCAAGCCAACGGAGTGCGAGGGTAATGCCTCGGTTGGGGCGCACTTCCATAGGCACTTGATAGGTCGCACCCCCGACCCGCCGCGCTTTGACTTCAACGAGGGGGGTGATATTGCGGATCGCCTGCTCGAACACTTCGAGGGGATCGCTGCCGGTGCGTTCACTGATGATCGCAAACGCATCGTAAATCAGACGATAGGCCAGGGACTCTTTGCCGTGGCGCATCAGCCGCCGAGCGGTCATGCTGACGAGGCGGCTGTTATGGACGGAATCGGGAGGGACGGGGCGTTTTTTGACGACTCTACGACGAGACATAGTAAATTCTTATAGTTCAGGTCTAGGTATTGCAGCGATTGAGCAGGGTGGGTGGCGCGATCGCCCCTACGGCGACAACACCAACCCGAATTTAGCCTTTGGGACGCTTAGTGCCATATTTTGAACGGCTTTGGCGGCGGTCTTTCACCCCCGTTGCATCCAAAGTACCGCGCACAATGTGGTAGCGGACACCCGGAAGGTCTTTCACCCGTCCACCGCGAATGAGCACAACGGAGTGTTCTTGGAGGTTGTGGCCAATACCGGGAATGTAAGCCGTGACTTCAAACCCAGAGGTGAGCCGCACCCGTGCGACCTTGCGCAGCGCCGAATTCGGTTTCTTCGGCGTGGTGGTGTAAACCCGGGTGCAGACACCGCGCCGCTGTGGACATTCTTTCAGAGCGGGGGACTTGGTTTTCTTTTTCGCAACGGAGCGTTCCGTGCGGATTAGTTGCTGGATGGTTGGCATAGGTTACACGTTCTGCCTCGTGATGGTTCTTGATGTTGACGTGACAGTCTCCCATCATATCCAAATCAGCAAAACTGTGTCAAGCGACCGCCGAGATTCCAGGGCCGTTAGATGCCAGCCCCAATGTCAGGCGCGATCGCAAAGGAATGCCCACAACTACAGGCACGCACCGACTGAGGGTTATCAAAGCGAAACCCACCCCCCATTAAATCTTCGGTGTAGTCCAAACACAACCCC
>CAZCWE010000208.1:4445-6455 GCA_964502285.1 uncultured Spirulina sp.
GACACCATCGCGACATTCTCCCCCGCTACCGTCATGGCAATGCCTTCACTGACACAGTAATAATCCCCTTGAACCGGCGTAGCCACCAACTCCAACCCATAGACAAAATCCGCACAGCCCCCCGGTTGCACCGTGAGCCGTAACGTACTATTGGCTTGGTTATGGGACATTTGCAAGCGGCGAATCTCACGAGCCGCCGCTGCCGTCAAGGTAATCATAGAACTGCCTTAGCTGCGTTTGTAATCGTCTTGGAAGCGAATAATATCATCTTCGCCCAGATATTCACCATTTTGCACTTCGATAATCACCAAGTTGATCACCCCTGGGTTCTCGAGGCGGTGGGGCGTACATTGGGGCACATAGGTGGATTGGTTGCTCCCCAAAATCGTCACCTGATCCCCACAGGTCACCTTGGCAGTCCCCGACACCACAATCCAATGCTCACTGCGGTGGTGGTGCATTTGCAAGCTCAACCGATGACCCGGCTTCACTTCAATCCGCTTAATTTTGTAGCGCGATCCTTCTTCAAGCACCGTAAACGTTCCCCAGGGACGTTGGGGCGAATCATCATGCGCACTCGCAGCCGGTGCGGTGGACGGAACGGTCACGTTGGCATCTTTAAGCTGAACCATAACTGCCTCACAAAAAATTAAAATATTGGACGGTGAACGGGATGTGGACAAAGCGTCTTGTGAACAAGTCCCACCTATTTCACTTCACCTTAGCAAATGGCTTTTGGGATACTGGGATGATTTTTAAAATCTGGCCCAAACCCTAACAAGTCTTTACGAAATGGCGTGATTTTTTCACCAATTGCTTACATTTCAGAGCCACGATTGCACGAGATCTCGTCTGTCTGGGGTTAATCTGGTGCGCCTCGCCCCAAAGAGGGTGATCCGAAAACCGGTGAATCGATCCGGTGCAGTGATCGATGAGCGCGTTCCCAGCGGGGGATGCCTCCGAGAGCAGGGGGGATCAAGTCCGACAAGGATTGAACGCCCGGAGGATGGCCGGATCGCAGCTTAGGGGAGATAGACACCGATGCCGTTGTGAACCCGTGCAGCACCCGCAGGCGGGCGATCGACTAAATGTCCGCCCAAATAGAGCGAGGAGGAACTGCCGCCATCGAGGTTGAGGGCCTCGGTCATGCCCATGCGTTGGGCGAGGGTGGCTAATTCTCCGAGGGAAGGGCCCCGGCCCTGCTGGCGATTGTGAACCACGGCGAGCATGATTGTGCCCCGCGAGGTGGTGCCGATCAGACTGCGGGAGGCGGATTGCTGGGCAAAGGCGGTGCTGAATTTTTCGGCGGCGGGGTTCAAAACGACGCGCCCCCCTTGGAGTAGGAGAGGGCCCGCGCCCACAATGTTGGGGTAATTGCCAAAATCACTGGGGTTGGTGGTGCTGGTGAGGCTGACGGTGGTGCCGGGGGGAAGTTGATCGCGGGAGACACTGCCGGCCCGGATAACGAGGATGTAGCCGTTTTGGGGGAGGGGGAAGGCGGTTTGCCCAGCAGCTCCCCCGGCGTAATGTTCGGTGACTTGGTTGTTTTCGACGTAGATGATGATTTCGTTGTTGGTGATCGGGCGATAGCTTTGGCCCCAGTCGAGGGTGTAGCGGGCGATGCCGGCCTGGACGTAGCCGCTGTTGAGGTGGGAGAGGAAGAAGCGTTGGCCGGTGCTGGCGGTGAGGGTTTCTTGGAGGGTGAGGCGACCGATTTTAATGTTGCCTTGGTCGTTCCAGGCGATCGCACCTCGGTTTAAAATCGGGCCAGAAAACCAGCGGCCATCCCGGCGCACAGCCCCCAGGGGCAGACGGTTATTGCGGTTAAAAAAGCCAGCGTTGATGGCGGCAAACGCCCCCCACTGGCGACCAATATCGACGATGGAGCTTGTCCCTTCCATGGTATGGGGGTTACTCCAGATCGGGCGGAGGGCAACGCGGGGGTTGTTGGCGGCGAATTCCAGGGAGAAGACGGGAAAGCGATCGCCCCCTAACACCACATAGCGTTTT
>CAZCWE010000208.1:6465-7715 GCA_964502285.1 uncultured Spirulina sp.
CCAGCGAATCCCCTGTTCCCAGCGGGTATCTTCCGGTTGGAACGTGGCGTGATCCACCTGCGCCAGTTGCAGCGGTGGCGATGAACGCAACACCTGAGCTTGGGCCGGTAGACGGGCCCCTAAGCCCAGCAGCAGCAGCACCGAACTGAGGCTGATCCGATATCCAATCCCTTTTTTTGCGTTAACCCGACGATGTTGTGTCTGTTGATTCATCTTGCCAAGGAACGAGTTGCCTATAATAATTGTCAAGCTATTGCCAAAAACGACGCGATGCTTCGCCTGTTTACCGGCGACATCCCGGTAAATTCGTAGCACTTTTGTTTTTTGTGATCCGTCGTTTTGGGGGTAGACCCCCATCCCATCTAAGTTAATTCGGAGCGGCTTAACCGTCTATCTGGACAGGGCCGGTGATCCAATTGGATTACCCTCAGTCCCAGCATATTCATCATTATTTCTACTGTAGTCACCAATGGATCACCCGATGCAGCCGAACTGTAATCTCTCTCCCGTTTCTACCACAGACCCCCACCACCCCTATCCGGGTCAACCTTGGCTGGTCAATGAACGCGATGCCTGCGGTGTCGGATTTATTGCCAATACCCGCGATGCCGCCGAACATCGCCTGATTCAACAGTCCTTGATTGCCTTGGGCTGCCTTGAACATCGGGGGGGCTGTAGTGCAGATTATGATTCGGGGGATGGCTCCGGAGTGATGACTGGCATTCCCCGCGAACTGTTCCAAGCCTGGTTTGACGCGCACCACATCACCATGCCCGACCCGGAAAAACTGGGGGTAGGGATGATCTTCCTCCCCTTAGACGATGTGTCGGCGAATAATCGCCGCTCCTTTGTCGAAGCGATCGCCACCTCCGAAGGCCTCACCGTCCTCGGTTGGCGCGTTGTCCCCACCCACCCCGATGTCCTCGGTCGCCAAGCCCGCGCCAACCTGCCCCGCATCGAGCAAATCCTAGTCACCGGAAAAGGCCTCAGCGGCGACGAACTCGATCGCCGCCTCTACGTCGCCCGTAGCCGTGTCGGCAAAGAACTGGCCGACGACTTCTACGTCTGCTCCTGGTCGTGCCGTACCCTCGTCTACAAAGGCATGGTGCGCGCCGAAGTCTTGGGGCAATTCTACGCAGATTTGGTCAACCCCCTCTATAAAAGTAAATTCGCCGTTTACCATCGCCGCTTCAGCACCAACACGATGCCCAAATGGCTCCTGGCCCAACCGATGCGCATCCTCGGTCACA
>CAZCWE010000209.1:0-2800 GCA_964502285.1 uncultured Spirulina sp.
TGATAGGCTGCATCGAGTTCTGACCCGGAAATCCGGAGTTGGTCGAGGGTGAAGCGATGACCGTCAAATTTTTCGGTGTAGTCCAACAGGGCCGCGTCCCCATCGTCCTGAACCGTTTTGAGAATGTCGCGCACAGTCTCCTCTTGGGTCAGCATCGCGCTGCTATGCGTCCGCTGGCTAATCCGGTTCAGTTCGGTACGGGCCTCAGTTGCCTCAGTAATAATTCGCAGCATAGTGTGACAATGCCTTGGCGATAGGGGGAACGTTGGGTGAACTCCGAGGGTCTAGACCACAGGTCTAGCGTTCAGAGTTGAATTTCAGAATCTTGTGTCTAGCTTAACGTGGATAGATTCTAGGGTGCGGGAGGCGGGCTTAGGAGTCGCACTTAGGGTCTCCCGCTGACAAGTTGCAGGGTTGATTGTGCAAGTGATATATTAATATGTCCTGTAAGTGTTTAATATTGTACCTGCAAACCCAGCGACCTTTTCAAGAAGACGACCGTGGCTAACTCCAAATCTGCTATAAAACGTATTCAAATTGCTGAGCGTAACCGCCTCCGTAATAAATCCTACAAATCTGCTGTGAAAACCCTCACCAAGCGGTACTTCGCGGCGGTGGATGCCTATGCTTCTAATCCGACTCCAGAAGAGTTGGTGAACGTGGACACCACCCAAGCGCGGGTGTACAGCAAAATCGATAAAGCCGTCAAACGGGGCGTGCTACACACCAACACGGGAGCCCGGCGGAAAGCCCGCCTGGTGCGCTATCGGAAAGCTGTTGCTGCCGAAGCCTCTGCCTAGGGTGTCTGTCGTGCGGTTACTCGCAGGAGCCCTGCTTCACCGTGTAATCTGTCCGTTTCCCAAAGCGGACAACTCTGCTGTGTTTAGGGCTTGACACGGCTGATCACTTACCCTTGGGTTGCAATGCAGCTAGTGGACACTCACGTTCATCTCAATTTTGATGTTTTTGACGCAGATCTTGATGCTGTGCGAGAACGGTGGCGCGAAGCTGGAATTGTGCAATTGGTGCATTCCTGTGTTCAACCCGATGAATTTGACGAGATTCGGGCGATCGCTGATCGCTGTCCGGAACTCTCCTTTGCCGTGGGTCTTCATCCCTTGGATGCCGACCAATGGACAGCCACGATGCTCACCCAAATTCGGGACTGCGCCCAGTCCGATCCACGGGTGGTGGCGATCGGTGAGTTGGGTCTCGACTTTTTCAAAGCCGACAATCAAGATCATCAACGTCAGGTCTGTCGTCAGCAACTCGAACTTGCTGCCGAGCTTGGTCTGCCGGTGATTATTCACTGTCGCGATGCTGCCGCCGCGATGCGGGATCTGTTGTCTGAAGTGCAGCAGTCCTGCGGCCCGGTGCGCGGGGTGATGCATTGCTGGAGTGGAACCCCAACGGAAACCCAATGGTTTCTCGATCTGGGGCTCTACATCAGTTTTAGCGGCATTGTCACCTTTAAAAACGCCCACGCGATCAAAGCGTCGGCCCAAGGTGTGCCCAGCGATCGCCTCCTGGTGGAAACCGATTGCCCCTTCTTGGCCCCGGTGCCTCGGCGCGGCAAACGGAACGAACCCAGCAACGTGTACTACGTGGCCGCTGCCCTCGCTGAACTCCGCCAAGTGGAACTCAGCGATCTGGCCGCGACGACCACCGCCAACGCCCGCCACCTGTTCCGCCTACCTGCCAATCCTTTGGGTGCTTAGCCCCTAACCTATGTCGGTTTTTTGCCTGTCCCAACTGGATACCTTTGTCTCTACCGTTAGCCTGGCGCGCTAGCGGTGGGGTTTTAGGCTGATCCCCCTTTTCTTAGCCGTCCAAATCCCCAAAACCACATGACTAAGACGAACCTAACCTACAACCTGTTACCCGATCTGATTGAAATTCAACGGTCTAGCTTCCGTTGGTTTCTAGAAACCGGGTTGATCGAAGAACTGAAAAGTTTTTCCCCGATTACCGACTACACCGGTAAATTGGAACTTCACTTCATTGGGGATAAATACAAACTCCACGCCCCCAAGTATGACGTGGATGAAGCCAAGCGGCGGGATGCGAGCTATTCGGTACAGATGTATGTGCCGACCCGCTTGATCAATAAAGAAACGGGGTTGATCAAAGAACAGGAAGTCTTCATTGGGGATTTGCCGTTGATGACCGATCGCGGCACTTTCATCATCAACGGGGCTGAGCGAGTCATCGTCAATCAAATTGTGCGATCGCCCGGTGTCTATTACAAAGCCGAAACCGACAAAAACGGTCGCCGCACCTACTCCGCCTCCTTGATCCCCAACCGAGGGGCCTGGCTCAAATTTGAAACCGATAAAAATAGCCTCGTCTGGGTGCGGATCGACAAAACCCGCAAACTCTCGGCCCAAGTCCTCCTCAAAGCCATTGGTCTCACCGACAACGAGATCATGGACGGCCTGCGCCACCCCGACTTCTATCAAAAGACCCTCGACAAAGAAGGCAACCCCACTGAAGAAGAAGCCCTGATGGAGTTGTACCGCAAACTCCGCCCCGGTGAACCCCCGACGGTGAACGGCGGTCGTCAACTCCTCGAATCCCGCTTTTTCGACAACAAACGCTACGACCTCGGCAAAGTCGGCCGCTACAAAATCAATAAAAAACTGCGCCTCAACACCCCCGACACCGTGCGCGTCCTCACCAATGAGGACATCATGGCGGCAATCAACTACCTGATCAACCTGGAATTTGATGCGGGCTACACCGACGACATTGACCACTTGGGGAATCGGCGGGTGCGCTCCGTTGGGGGATTGCTGCAAAA
>CAZCWE010000209.1:2810-4947 GCA_964502285.1 uncultured Spirulina sp.
CTGGAGCGGATTATTCGCGAACGGATGACGGTTTCTGAAGCCAGTTCCCTCACCCCCGCCTCCTTGGTCAACCCCAAACCCCTCGTCGCGGCAATCAAAGAGTTCTTCGGCTCGTCGCAACTGTCGCAGTTTATGGATCAAACCAATCCCCTCGCGGAATTGACCCACAAACGCCGTCTCTCGGCCCTTGGCCCTGGCGGTCTCACCCGTGAGCGGGCGGGGTTTGCGGTGCGGGATATTCACCCCTCCCACTACGGACGAATTTGTCCGGTGGAAACGCCAGAAGGCCCCAACGCAGGCTTGATCGGCTCCCTGGCAACCTATGCGCGGGTGAATGAATATGGCTTCATTGAAACCCCCTATTACCGGGTGGAAAACGGCTATGTGCATTACGAAGGCGACCCGGAATTTTTAACCGCTGACCAAGAAGATGATTTGCAAGTGGCACCGGGGGATGTGGCCACCGATGATGATGGGAAAATTTTGGGCGATCGCGTCCCCGTCCGTTATCGGCAAGAATTCTCCACCACCGTCCCCGAACAGGTGGACTATATCGCCGTCTCCCCGATGCAGATTGTCTCCGTGGCAACCTCGCTGATTCCCTTCCTCGAACATGACGACGCTAACCGCGCCCTGATGGGCTCCAACATGCAACGGCAGGCTGTGCCCCTGTTGCGCCCCGAACGGCCCCTGGTGGGGACGGGCCTCGAAGCCCAAGCCGCCCGTGACTCTGGGATGGTGGTGGTTTCGCGTCACCACGGCACCGTCAGCTATGTGGATGCCGAGCGCGTCCGGATTCGGGTCAACTGGAGCGACGAAGAAAAAGAATCCGCTCCCCAAGGACTCCCCGATGAAGTGGAATACGAAGTCCAAAAATATCAACGCTCCAACCAAGACACCTGCCTCAATCAGCGGCCCTTGGTGTATCAAGATGAGCCCGTCGTACCGGGGCAAGTCCTCGCCGATGGCTCTGCCACTGAAGGGGGAGAACTGGCCCTCGGTCAAAATATTCTCGTCTCCTATATGCCTTGGGAAGGCTACAACTACGAAGACGCGATCCTGATTAGTGAACGCCTGGTGATGGACGATGTTTACACCAGTATTCACATTGAAAAATACGAAATCGAGGCCCGTCAAACCAAACTCGGCCCCGAAGAAATCACCCGCGAAATTCCCAACGTCGGGGAAGATGCCCTGCGTAATTTAGACGAGCGCGGCATTATCCGGATCGGGGCTTGGGTGGAATCCGGAGATATTCTCGTCGGGAAAGTGACCCCGAAAGGGGAATCCGACCAACCCCCGGAAGAAAAACTGCTGCGGGCGATCTTCGGCGAAAAGGCGCGGGATGTGCGGGACAATTCCCTGCGGGTTCCCAACGGCGAAAAAGGCCGCGTTGTGGATGTGCGGGTCTTTACGCGGGAACAGGGGGATGAATTGCCCCCCGGTGCCAACATGGTGGTGCGGGTCTATGTGGCCCAGAAGCGGAAGATCCAAGTGGGGGATAAGATGGCGGGTCGCCATGGGAATAAGGGGATTATTTCCCGGATTATGCCCATGGAAGATATGCCCTACCTGCCCGATGGTCGTCCGGTGGATATTGTGCTGAACCCGCTAGGGGTGCCATCTCGGATGAATGTGGGTCAGGTGTTTGAATGTCTCCTCGGCTGGGCTGGGGAAAATCTGGGGGTGCGCTTTAAGATGACGCCCTTTGATGAGATGTACGGCGAAGAAGCCTCCCGGACGGCGGTACATGGCAAGCTGGAAGAATCTACCCAACGGGCTGGGAAAGGCTGGGTGTTTGACCCGGAAAATCCCGGCAAAATTACGGTGCGCGATGGCCGCACGGGTGAGCCGTTTGATAGCCCGGTGACGGTGGGGATCGCCTATATGCTGAAGCTGGTCCACTTGGTGGATGACAAGATCCACGCTCGTTCGACGGGGCCCTATTCCTTGGTGACGCAACAACCCCTCGGTGGGAAAGCGCAACAGGGCGGACAGCGGTTCGGAGAGATGGAAGTCTGGGCCCTCGAAGCCTATGGCGCGGGCTATATCTTGCAGGAGTTGCTGACGGTGAAGTCGGACGATATGCAAGGTCGTAACGAGGCGTTGAATGCGATCGTTAAGGGCAAGCCGATTC
>CAZCWE010000209.1:5099-6244 GCA_964502285.1 uncultured Spirulina sp.
CCCCCCCCCCCGCGCCTCCCCCACCCCTACGCCCCCTTTGTGAATACCCTATGAAACCCCCAACAGAACAACGCTTCGACTACGTTAAAATCGGCATCGCCTCCCCCGATCGCATCCGGCAATGGGGCGAGCGCACCCTCCCCAACAGCCAACTGGTCGGAGAAGTCACCAAACCCGAAACCATCAACTACCGCACCCTGAAGCCGGAAATGGACGGGCTCTTCTGCGAGCGCATTTTTGGCCCCGCCAAGGACTGGGAATGCCACTGCGGTAAATACAAACGAGTGCGCCATCGCGGCATCGTCTGCGAACGCTGCGGCGTGGAAGTGACCGAATCCCGCGTCCGCCGTCACCGCATGGGCTACATCAAGCTCGCCGCCCCCGTCACCCATGTGTGGTATCTCAAAGGCATCCCCAGTTACCTGAGCATCCTGCTCGATATGGCCCTGCGGGATGTGGAGCAAATCGTCTACTTCAATGCCTACGTCGTCCTCGACCCCGGCAACGCCAGCAACCTCAGCTATCGCCAACTGCTCACCGAAGATCAGTGGCTCGAAATTGAAGAGCAACTCTACGAAGAAGAATCCCAACTCGAAGGCATCGAAGTGGGCATTGGTGCCGAAGCCGTCCAACGGCTGCTCGAAGAAATCAAACTCGAAGAAGAAGCCGAACGTCTGCGGGAAGAAATCGCCGGAGCCAAGGGTCAAAAACGCGCCAAATTGATCAAACGCCTGCGGGTGATTGATAACTTTATCGCTACCGGAGCCCGTCCGGAATGGATGGTCTTGTCCTATATTCCCGTGATCCCCCCGGATCTGCGCCCGATGGTGCAACTCGATGGCGGTCGCTTTGCCACCTCGGATTTAAACGACCTCTATCGCCGGGTGATCAACCGCAACAACCGCCTTGCCCGCCTTCAGGAAATTCTCGCCCCGGAAATCATTGTCCGCAACGAAAAACGGATGCTTCAAGAAGCGGTGGATGCTCTGATTGACAACGGGCGGCGCGGCCGTACCGTCGTCGGCGCGAACAATCGCCCCTTAAAATCCCTCTCCGACATTATCGAAGGGAAACAAGGACGCTTCCGCCAAAACCTCCTCGGCAAACGGGTGGACTATTCCGGACGGTCTGTGATTGTGGTGGGG
>CAZCWE010000209.1:6254-7711 GCA_964502285.1 uncultured Spirulina sp.
CCGAAGCTGAAAATTTATCAGTGTGGCTTGCCCCGTGAGATGGCGATCGAACTGTTCCAACCCTTTGTCATTCATCGGCTGATTAAGAGTGGCTTGGTGAACAATATCAAGGCCGCGAAAAAACTAATTCAGCGTGGGGATAGTTCGGTTTGGGATGTGCTCGAAGATGTGATCGCCGGTCACCCCGTGCTGCTCAACCGGGCTCCGACGCTGCACCGTTTGGGGATTCAAGCCTTTGAACCGATTTTGGTGGAAGGCCGGGCAATTCAACTCCATCCCCTCGTCTGTCCGGCGTTTAACGCTGACTTTGACGGGGATCAAATGGCGGTGCATGTGCCCCTCTCCCTCGAAGCCCAAGCCGAAGCGCGGTTATTAATGCTGGCTTGTCACAACATCCTGTCTCCTGCGACGGGTAAGCCAATTGTGGCACCGTCTCAAGATATGGTCTTGGGGTGCTATTACCTGACGGCGGAGAATCCCAAGTTTGAGCGGGAATCGTTGGTTGCGACTGGCGATGAAGTGGTCGAACGAATTAAGTCTGGGACTGAACGCCGCTTTGCCTCCATGGATGATGTGTTGCGGGCCTTTGAACAGGGCTATCTCAATATTCACCAATACCTCTGGCTGCGCTATACCGGGGAAATTTTGGTGAGTGCGGCAGAGGAAGAAATTGCCGTGACCGCAGCGGATATGGAGGGAGTGCGCTGTTATGGCGAACTCCGGGGTGAATCCCACTATCTGCCCACGCGCCTGATCCGCACGGTGGATAACCAGGATGGTGAACCGTTCCAGTTCCAATATGTGTACACCACGCCGGGCCGGATTATCTATAACAAAACGATCGCAGACGCTCTCGGCCTTTAACGCCGGCCTGTCTCCCGCCGCCTCACACCTAACCTCAGGCTCGCGGGATTGCCTCGCTCTTGATCAACCTTCGTCACCCATCACAGATTGAACTCATGTCAAAAGCACCCACACCCAAATTTTTTAACCATATCGTTGATAAAGGGAAGCTCAAAAAGCTGATTGCTTGGGCCTACACCAACTACGGCAGTGCGCGGTGTTCCCAAGTGGCGGATTACCTCAAGGAAATGGGGTTTCGCTATGCAACGCGGGCAGGGGTCTCGATTAGCGTCGATGATTTACAAGTGCCGTCGGTGAAAAAAGAGATGCTCGCGGAAGCCGAGGCCGAAGTGGCGATCACGGAAGAACGCTACCGCACCGGGAAGATTACGGAAGTGGAGCGGTTCCAAAAGGTGATCGACACCTGGAATGTCACCTCCGAAGAACTCAAAGATGAGGTGGTGCGCAACTTCCGGGATAATACCCCCCTCAATAGCGTCTATATGATGGCGTTCAGTGGGGCGCGGGGGAACCTGTCCCAGGTGCGGCAATTGGTGGGGATGCGGGGCCTGATGGCTGATCCCCAAGGGGAAATTATCGCCCTGCCGATTAAA
>CAZCWE010000210.1:0-2154 GCA_964502285.1 uncultured Spirulina sp.
CCGCCGCCTGTCGCCCCAAAATCCGTCGCCCCTGGGCCGGCAGTCCCACGGTAAATCGGGCTTCAATCCGTTCGGCATCCACCCACACCGCCGTTTGGTCGAGCACCTCTTGGCCCACCGTGAGGATCTCAATCACGCCGCTTTTACCACTGCCGCGCCGCCCGCTCAAGTCCGCCGCCACCCGCGCAAACCGTCGCAGCAGATAGTCCCGCAGCGCAATTTCACGGGATGGATTTTTAAAGAACTGGGGGGGAAATTGGGCGATCGCTTGGGGCACTTCCACATGAACCCGGCTGGGGGCGGCAAACGGATCGCCCTGGACATGATCAATCACCAGGGTAAAATCATCAAACTCGTAGCGACCCTTGAGGGATTTATACGCGCCGTAGCTGGTGCCATCAAGTTGATGGAGGGTGTTGCGTAAGCGTTGCTCAGACATCGGTTAATCGTTTTAGTGCAGACATTGCGATCGCCCGCCAAAGAAACAACCCACCGACAAGCTGCCGTGGGATGCGGGGATGGGGATTAAAGCTGCCCCGAATGGTAGAAAATTGCGTTCAAGGCCGGGCCGTTGTTGGGCAGGGGCGGAACCCTAAAGCCATTGACGCGAGGCAAATTTTTCGACTTGGACTTGGGTGTCGTGGAGGAGTTGACTCCGGCTGTCTTGCTCTTGGGACGATTGGGTGAAGGATGGGACAAGATTACGAGCTTGCAACGTCATATGAAGCTGAAGCTGGGCTACGTATTCGCAGATATCTTCGCGGCGGGCTTCGGTTTCAGAGAAAGATGCAGGGGTGATCAAAACAGATGTCCTCCAATAAATAATGACGCTCGGTCAACACCTCTAGACGGTATCACGATCGCTCAAGTCTGCATGGGGGTCACGGAAATGCTGAAATATAATGTAATATTTTCGCGTCAATTGCGGTAAAACCCACGTTCTAGCGTTCATTCGGGGCAGTTTAGCGCGGTTGAGCGCAATGAGCGATCGCTTCACAACCCCATTCACCCCATCCCCGCCCCGATTTTGAGAAGACTTTCTCACGAACTGTTACAGTTCTTGACAAACACCCCAGTGAATTTCACCCACAGTGATAGCATTCGACTAAACATCACATCGTTTAGAGAGACGTTTATGACAGAAGCACTTTCTGGACAAACTCCAAAGTTTGGCGGCAGCACCGGCGGCTTGTTGACGAAAGCGGAAACGGAAGAGAAGTACGCGATCACCTGGACAAGTGGCAAAGAGCAAGTGTTTGAAATGCCGACAGGTGGCGCAGCCATCATGCATGAAGGCGAAAACCTCTTGTATTTTGCCCGTAAGGAGCAATGCCTGGCCTTAGGTACGCAACTACGCACCAAGTTCAAGCCGA
This sequence comes from uncultured Spirulina sp., assembly GCA_964502285.1. Classification (GTDB taxonomy): domain Bacteria; phylum Cyanobacteriota; class Cyanobacteriia; order Cyanobacteriales; family Spirulinaceae; genus Spirulina. The sequence goes on from CAZCWE010000210.1 coordinate 1,374, forward strand.
AACTGGAAGAGTTTAAAATCTACCGCATCTTCCCCAATGGAGAAACCCAATATCTGCACCCCGCAGATGGCGTGTTCCCTGAGAAGGTGAATGAAGGCCGCGAGTTTGCTGGGAAGAAAGATCGCAACATTGGCAGCAACCCTGAACCAGTGACGATCAAATTCTCTGGACAGGCCCCCTACGAAGTCTAGTCGCGTCAATAATTGAGCCAGATTATTCATGATGACTTGTCAAAAAAGGAGTGCGATCGCGCTCCTTTTTTGATGGCGTGATCATCGTGACGGGGTTGTGAAATTAGGTCACGATGGGCAGGGTGATCGTGAAGGTTGCGCCCTCGCCGGGGGTGGAGGTGCAAGCGATCGCGCCGCCATGTTTTTCCGTGATGATTTGATGAGCGATCGCCATCCCCAATCCCGTCCCTTTCCCCACCGCTTTCGTGGTGAATCCCTGTTCAAAAATCCGGTCTACCGTCTCCGGTGGCATCCCCGCCCCATTGTCATGAATTTGAATCTGAATCTGTTCTGACACAACAGAGGTTTGAATCGTAATTCGATTGGGGTTCTGGGCAATCTCTTGATAGGTCTTGCCTTGATTCGCTTCTTCTAGGGCATCAATCGCATTCGCGAGAATATTCATAAACACCTGGTTAAGCTGCCCCGAAAAACATAGAATTTCCGGAATCTGACCGTAGTGTTTTTCAACTTCAATCTGGGGACGCAGTTCATTCGCCTTCGTCCGGTGCTTCAAAATCAAGACGGTACTATCAAGACCCTGATGAATA
>CAZCWE010000210.1:2164-4251 GCA_964502285.1 uncultured Spirulina sp.
GCGCTATGAGCAAAAGCTCGCTGGCGTTTTGGGATATTCCGGCGCGCTGATCGGCGAGGAGGGGTTGATTCAAGACCCTGATGAATATCAAAGGCAATTTTATATTCTTGATCCTCACGGGAAAAAATCCGCAGACTATGACTAATCATCTGAATCCGCTCCACGCCGAGATGCATTGACTTGAGGAGTTGGGGTAGATCAGTGCGCACAAAGTCGAGATCAATCTCGTCAATTTTGTCCTCAATATCCTCATCCGGGGTCGGGAGTTTGAGGTGATAGAGATCGATGAGGTCGAGTAAATCTTGAACGTAGTCTTGGGCGGGTTTAATATTGCCTTTTAAAAACCCCACCGGATTGTTAATTTCATGGGCCACACCGGCCACTAAATTACCCAACGCCGACATTTTTTCACTTTGCACCGTTTGCAGTTGCATCTGTTGCAGTTCTTGAAATGCCTCCTCTAGAGCATGGCTTTTTTCGAGGATGATTGCTTGGGCTTGTTCTTGTTCGACGACTTTTTGCTCTAAAACGGTGAAGGCGGTTTGGAGTTGGTGGGTCATCTGGGTGAAAGCGGTGGCGAGTTGACCCCATTCATCGGGTCGCTCGGTGTCGAGGGACACATCAAATGAGCCTTGGGTGACGTTTTGGGTGGCGCTGAGGAGAGATTGGAGTGGGCGTTCGACGTTATATTGCAGGACGGTGAAGAGTAAGAGGCATTCAAGACCGAGGGAGACCAGGCCTAAACCCACGATAAACCGGGTGGTGTTGAGGGCTTGGCTCCGGATGAGGGCGGCGGGATAGACCGTGACTAAGTCCCAATCGATCCCGGCGAGACGCGCGATCGCTAAATATTCTTGATCTTCGGGACTATAGATCACGCGATGTTGACCGGAGGTTTGTTGAATCTGGGCGAACAGGCGCGACAAATGCGCATCTCCGGCTGTTTTCACATTTAAGCGTCCGGCAGCGGCTTGAATCTGGTCGGTTAAATCGGGGTCAACAATGATTTGACCATCGGCACGCATCAACAGGTTATAGGCTCCGTCGAGGTGATCCGCAATGACCCGCTCGATTACCTGGGTTAAGACAATGTCATGGCCGAGGGTGGCCACATGATGACCCTCGGCATCGTCAATGGGGGTTTCTGCGGACACCATCCAATCGTGGGTCACCGGGTCGGCATAAATGCCCGTCCATAGGGTTTGCCGCTGGGGGTTGTGGGTGCGATCGCCCAGGTAGAACCATTCTTCGGTTTGGAAATTGAGGTGAGGGTCAGCATTGATCCCCCAGGCAGCACCGGGCCAGAGTATCGTCATCACGCCTTCGGGCAGGGCGATGTAGGTGTTGAGGAAGCGATCGCGCCACGCGACCCCATAGTGCTGCACCAAATTCCAAGACAGGGCTAACCGCTGCTGCACATCCGCCGTCATCTCCACCCCCGGAGACACAAACACCGTCGGTTTATGGACAGTATCAAAGGTCGCGGGATCAATCCCTTCCGGTGCATTGCGCCGCGTACCATCCGACCATGCCACGAGGCGATCGAGCGAGATCGGAGTTTGATGGTCTAAGGCGTTGAACTGTCGGAGAAATTCAGCCCGCAACAGCGCATGATTGTCCCTCGCCAGTTTAAAAATGCTCTCTTCACGTTGGCCGCGCTCGGTAATATAGCCCAGGAGTTGAGTACGGGTATCAAGATCCAGTTGGTTCATGAGATACCGATAGCTAATCCCGGAAATCACAATGATCACCAGTAAGAGACTAAACGCCATCTTAACCAGCGTTTGGACAGCGATCGAGCGCCGCAGGGCTAACAAGGGTGAGGGAGACGAATCAAGGCTCATGCGTGATTTGGGGACTCACAACTCCAGAACAACGGCAAGGTCACAACTTACCCCAACGGGGTTTTGACTTCTTCCCCACGACAGAATACAAACCTTTCACACCGAATTCGGTAGAAATAATTCACCATTACTGCCGCTAGTCTTAATCGTACTGATGTTTGGAGTTGATCTGTGTCCCCGCCGCCGAGCAGCCTCCGTGCTGGACGTTTGCCTAACGCTCTGCACTCGGGTATCACAGGGGCA
>CAZCWE010000210.1:4261-5546 GCA_964502285.1 uncultured Spirulina sp.
TGTGGCACCAGGGCCGCAAGGGCGTCAAGGGCGCGCTGGAGCGCGGGGATCGGTTCGGCAGTGCCCCACTTGAGGTCCAGGAACTCGCGCATGCTGACAAAATAGACCTCGGCCGTAAAGGGCGTCTTGCCATCCGTCACCGCGCCAATCATTTGCACGTTGTGGAGTGTGGCGGCAGTGAAATCAACCCCCCGTAAAATCGCATTGTTGAGCATCGTATTGTACAGGGTCGTTTGGGACAAATTGGCGCCCGTCAGTTCTGCCCCCATCAGCATCGTCAGGGTGAGGGTCGCCCCCTGTAGATTCGCACCCGTCAGATCTGCACCTTTCAAATTTGCCCCGGTTAGGTCTGCCCCTTGAAGATTCGCACCACGGAGATCCACCCCTACCAAATGCTGACCGCTGAGATCTGCCTGGGACAAATCACACCCCTGACAAACCCGGGTTTCTTGGAGTGTTATCAAACTGTGCTCCTTACTGGTGCGAGCCAAGGCCGCCAAACTGAACACCACTGACACCAATGCCAATGTTACAAGACTTAAAACCGAAACCGTGAGCGCGAATACCGTCGTTCGTACCTGTTGTTGAGTAATCCGGAACTGAGGTCGAGGCGCTTTGACTATCTCGGTTGACCGTTGAATTAGAGTCATGAGTAGGCACTTCCTTGTTAAAGAATATCTTCACGGTACAGACCACCCTACCTATGATGAAAGATCATCCCCGGATCACACCAGGCTGATCTTGACAAAACCCGCCATTTCCCCTATATTACGCACCGCTCACCCCGTAAAAATACTGAGACATTACACGATCCCCCCGTAGCGGTCGGGGTGTTTAGGGTCATTACCGAAGGGCGATCGCCCCTCAAGATCACAATAAATAGGCCACCGTCACGCCGCTGCCGCCTTCGTTTTGGGGGGCGAGTTCAAAGCGTTCCACTTGGGGGTGAGTGGCGAGGAAGTCGTGAACACCTTGGCGGAGTTTGCCCGTGCCTTTGCCGTGGATGATCCAGAGAATGCCGAGGTCGGTGGCGTGCTTGATGCCGGTTTCCACATCCGATTCCATTTGGCTGACGCGATGGCCGCGAATGTCGAGGGTGTTGCGATCGCTCCGTACCATGGCGCGGGGGGCAGGGGTTTTCGGCGGTGGCGGGGTCTTGGCTTTGGGGGGTTCGGGGGGTTCGACGGTTTTGCCATCGAGGGATTCGATGTCGCTGAGGGGGATCGTCGTTTTCATTAGGCCAAACTGGACGATCGCCTTTTGGTTTTCCTCCAAGGCAAGAACT
>CAZCWE010000210.1:5556-7673 GCA_964502285.1 uncultured Spirulina sp.
GTCCAAGGCGGGGGATGCGGATTTTTTCGCCCACTTTGGGGTAGTAGCCGGGTTTGCGTTTCGGTTCGGCTTTGGGGAGGTGACGCTGGGCGATCGCATTGATCGCTTCGGTGGCTTTTTGGGCGGTTTGTCCCTTTTTCGGGCGTTGTTGGAGGTCGCGGATTACCTGGGCGATTTCGGATTTTGCTTCGGTGATCGCAGCGGTGACGGCTTGTTCTTGCGATCGCTTTAAATCCTGTTCCCGTTCCTGCAATAACTGCGCCCGCTCCGACACTTCCCGATAAAACCGTTCCGCCTCCACCACAAGTTTTTCCGCTGCTTGGGCTTTCTCCTCCTGTTGGCGGCGTTGGGCTTCGAGTCCGGCGATCACCTGATTAACATCCTCGGAATCATTGCCCATCTGCGCCCGTGCCGCTGTGATAATTGCCTCGCTCAAGCCCAACCGTTGCGCGATTGAAAGGGCATTCGACCGCCCCGGAATCCCCCACAGCAGGCGATAGGTGGGGGCGAGGGTGGCTTCGTCAAATTCCACCGAGGCATTTTCAAAGCGGGCATCTTGATATTTCAAGGCCTTCAATTCGCCGTAGTGGGTGGTGGCGATCGCCAATCGCACCCGATCCGCCAAATGGTAGAGCAGCGCCGTCGCGAGGGCGCTCCCCTCACTGGGATCAGTGCCCGCCCCCACCTCATCGAGCAACACCAGCGATTGATCGCTCATCTGGTCGAAAATGCGACTAATGCGGCGAATATGCCCGGAAAATGTGGATAAGCTCTGTTCTAAGGACTGCTCATCGCCAATATCCGCAAAGACACCATCAAACCACGGCAATTCCACCGGCTCCCGTGCGGGGATGAACATCCCCACTTTCGCCATTAACGCCATTAACCCGATGGTTTTGAGCGTCACGGTTTTGCCGCCGGTATTGGGCCCGGTGATCGCCACAACGCGGATATCCGGGCGAATGTGGACGTTAATCGGGATTACCGCATCGCCCTGTTCCCGTTGGGCTTGCCAGACGAGGAGGGGGTGACGCAGTTGCCGCAGGGTGATCGCGTCGGGAGCATCAATGAAGCGGGGGGGATTGGCTTCGAGCCAGAGACCATAGCGGGCGCGGGCGGTGGCGAGATCCAGCACCGTGACGATCGCTAGCAGCGTTTCGAGATCCTCCAACACCTCGGCCACTTGTTCGGTCAGTTGCCGCAGGATGATTTCAATTTCGCGCTCTTCTTGGCGTTGGAGTTGGCGGAGGGTGTTGCCCGATTCAACGATGCTGTGGGGTTCGATGTAGAGGGTGGAGCCGGTGCTGGAGGTGTCGTGAACGATGCCGGGGATGTGGTCTTTTTGGGGGGCTTTGACGGCAAGGACGAAGCGATCGCTCCGCTGGGTGATCACGGCTTGTTGCAAGGCCCCGCCTTGGCGTTGGATGATCCGTTGAAGTTTGGCGTGGATGCGATCGCGCACCCCCTTCAGTTGACCCCGCACCGCCACCAGTTTTTCACTGGCGCGATCGGTCACGTCGCCCCGCTCATCAATGCAATGGTGAATCGCCTGCTCAAGTTCCGGATAGGTGCGCAGGTCGGCCACGAGGGCTTCGAGGCTGGGCGTATCCTCCTGGTCAGCAATCAAGCGTCGCAACTGTCGCGCCCCGGCTAGGGTCGTGGCGATCTTGAGCAGTTCATCCCCTTTGAGTACGCCCTGACGCTCGGCTCGTTCGAGGGCATCGCCAAAATCATGAATCCCTTTAAACGGGATGCCTTGGGGGAGGCGGTCTTCGAGGGCGTAGGCTTCTTTGGTTTGGGTGAGGAGGGTTTGGCTTTCGGCTTGGGTGGTGGGGATGGGAAGATGACGAGCTGCGATCGCGCCTAATTCCGTCGCGGTGAAGGTGGCGAGGTGTTGGCACAGGCGCGGCCAGTCGAGGAGATCGAGGGTTTCGGCGTGAATCAAGATGGCTTTTAAATCGTGAGGGTGGGGGGCGAAAGATGAGAGATGTTGTACTTTTGTAACACGTTTCTAGTTTAAACCGGAACGATGGCCAGAGAAACCACGACCCATAACGGAGGGCGAATCACTGAGGGCTGAGGGTCGTCGAAGCCCGGCCGCTTACCCTTAACCGAGG
>CAZCWE010000211.1:0-4163 GCA_964502285.1 uncultured Spirulina sp.
GGGGATCGATCGCAACGTAGGCCAACATTTGAACGTTATGTATCAGCAGTAGCCCGCCGGGCGAGGGTCTTTAAATCTGGCTCCTCTTCTCTCTCAAGATACAAGGGGTTGGGGGATGAGGGCTTCTAGCAGATTCGTGCAAGAGGTCTATTCAACCAGCGCACCCCAGCGCACCCCTCACGCCTGATCTTGGAGGGTGGTGAGCATGATTTCCGGATCAAGGTTGAGTTGGACGAGGAATTGGGAGGCGATGGAGAGGGGGTGATTGCGGGTTTGGGATTCTTGGAGGGCCCGAATCAGACCGACCAAAATATGTTCGGTACTGATCAAAATATCGCCGCTTTCGTTGGCTTCAATCAGGGCAAGGGCGAGGACGTGGGAGGCTTCGGGGCTGAAGGGGATGTGCTGGGGGGGGTCAGGGGTCTCTGGATGATGGGAGGTCAGCACTTGGCGCATGGTTACCGCGTTCAAGCCCCACTGGTGTAGCGCGGTAGTAGCCAGGCCGCCCCCTTCTAGGATCAGCCCTAGGAGTAGATGTTCGGCTCCGATTTGTTGATGGCCGGAGCGGATCGCTTCGGTGCGGGCGAGGAGGAGGGCTTGGAGAACTTTGCCACCGAGGCGATCGTAGATGGCGGTGTCGATCACGTTTTCGAGGCTTTCTTGATCGACGGTGGCGACTTCGGCTTCGGTTAAGAGCCGCTCTTTTTTGTCGTTGACTCGTCCCCAGTCAATCACACGCTGCCGCACACAACATTCGGCATAGAAGAAGGCGAGGAGGTCTTCTAGGACATTGACATCAACGGTGTAGTGGGTGGCTGCGTTGGGGTCGGGGATGATTAAAATGCCCTGTTGGCGGAGTTTGTTGAGGTGCTGGTTGAGGATGGAGGCTGGAATTTTGAGGCGTTCTTGGAGTTGTTCGGTGCTGAGGGGTTGGGGCGATTTTTTGACCAACAGACGCACGATGGTTAACCGGGCTGGTGTGCCGAGGGCTGCGAGTAGATCTGCGTAATGGGTGACGTTATCGTGTTGCATTGAATTGAAGGGGCCAGGAATCGGGTATGAAAAATAGCATGATGTTAACGGATCAGATGAATGCGATCGCTAAACAAGCAATCAAACCCTGATGAATCCACGCCGTAGCCTAGCATACGGAGGAATTGACGCTGGCGAGATAGTCCGTTTCGGTGTAGCGATCGCCCGGTGCGAGATGCTCCGTGAACAGGATGCCCTGGAGATGGTCGAGTTCGTGTTGAATAATCCGGGCCACAAAACCGTCGTAGGTGTGGCAGTGGGGTTGACCGTGGCGATCGCAATAGGCCACCTGCACCCACTGCCAGCGGGGGACAATGCCCCGCACCTCCGGCACACTTAAACACCCTTCCCAGCCAGGGACAACGGCCTCGCTGTGGGCCAGAATCTGGGGGTTGATCAGGGCGAAGGGGTCTAGGTCTGGCGCGTTCGGATAGCGGGGGTTAGGATGAGAGGCGACGATGATCAGTTGCAGCGAATGTCCCACTTGGGGGGCAGCCAAGCCGACCCCGTTCGAGGCGTGAACCGTGGCGAACATGGCGGTGATCAGGGTTTGGATCTGCGGGTCGGTAGGGTCAGCGATCGCGATCGCTGCTTGGTGTAAAATTGCCTGCTCCTGGGACAAAATTGGTAAACAATCGTGGCTCACAATACCGTTCTCCCCAACACATTCATTTAGCCCCATTGTACCCATTACCCCCCACCCCGCTGCGTTTGTTCCCAGAATGCTAGCCATCCCCAAATAAACGGGCTAAGATACAAAACTCATCGTCCTCTTTTGTCCTTTTCTCCTCGTCATCTGTTATGTCTCCTGAGCAACTGTGGCAAGAGGTCTTGGCGCGTCTAGAGCATCGTTTAACCCAACCCACGTTTGAAACCTGGGTCAAACCGACCTTGGTGAGACAGCTCACCGAAGACAGTTTGGTGATTGAAGCACCGAACCTCTTTGCCTGTAACTGGCTCCAAAAACATTACCTCCATCCCATCGGCGAGGTGGTGACGGAAATTCTCGGCCATCCGTTAGAGTTGCAAATCACGACGGCGCAGGGTGACCACGATCAAAGCTGGCGAATCGAACCGGCGGCGGGGAGCGATCGCGACCTCGACACCACCCGACCCAGCGAAACCCCCTTTAACCAAAAATACATCTTCTCGCGGTTTGTGGTGGGGGCCAACAACCGCATGGCCCATGCTGCATCCCTGGCGGTGGCCGAAGCGCCCGGTCGTGAATTTAACCCCCTCTTTCTCTGCGGTGGGGTCGGCTTAGGGAAAACCCATCTCATGCAAGCGATCGGCAACTATCGCCTCGAAATCAATCCCCAAACCCAGGTCTTCTACGTCTCCACAGAAAAATTCACCAACGACCTGATCACCGCCATTCGCCAAGACAATATGGAAGGGTTTCGGGAGCATTATCGCGCCGCTGATGTCTTGATGGTGGACGATATCCAATTTATTGAAGGCAAAGAGTACACCCAAGAAGAGTTTTTCTATACCTTCAACACCCTGCACGAAGCCGGAAAGCAAGTCGTCCTCGCCGCCGATCGCCCCCCCAGTCAGATTCCCCGCCTCCAAGAACGCCTCTGTTCTCGCTTTTCCATGGGACTGATCGCCGACATTCAATCCCCCGACTTTGAAACCCGGATGGCAATCCTCGAAAAGAAAGCCGACGACGAAAATGTGCGCCTGCCCCGCACCGTGATTGAATATTTAGCCACTCACTACACCTCGAATATTCGGGAACTCGAAGGGGCGTTGATTCGGACGATCGCCTACACCTCGATTTCCGGGCTGCCGATGATGGTGGAAAACATTGCGCCGGTGCTCAATCCCCCGGTGGAAACCGTAGACGCAACGCCCGACGCAATTTTAACTGCGATTACCACGGTGTTTGATGTCTCCGCCGATCTTCTCAAGGGCAATTCTCGCCGCCGAGAAATCAGCCTCGCTCGCCAAGTGGGGATGTATTTGATGCGCCAACATACGAATTTGAGCTTGCCCCGCATCGGTGAAGAATTCGGGGGCAAAGATCACACCACGGTTTTATACAGTTGTGACAAGATTGCGCAACTGCGGAAAAAAGATACTAAACTCAATCAAACGTTAATGCAACTGAGCGATCGCATCACTCGTTCTCAACCGTTTCCCCCACTGTTTTAACGAAACCACGCCATTTCAGCTCTATTGCGCTGTCTTTGCGAACTAATTTAATAAAGTTTTAAGATTTGCGACACAATGCCATTCTGATTCCGAATTGCCCTTATCGTGTTAGTCAAGTTCACCGAGTCGATGATCGAGCTTTGTAAATCTGTCTTGAACGAAGCACAGTGTGAACAGTTTCCGAATTAAGGAGTTTCCCCGGATATGCGTTTATCCAACCATCACATCCAATCTTGTTTCCTCACAGCCTTCTTGAGCTTTGTGATGCCTTTGGTGTTGATTGGCATTGTGTTGGCGAGTTCATTTATGGTGCCGTCGCTCTTGGGCTTAGTCCAGATGGGTCATCAAGCCTTTGATTTTGTCCTTACCATTCTCTCCACCTTTGGAGATGGCCATCCCCTCAATGGCAGTCTCGTGATTGCCACCGCCTTTAGTTTTGTCGGGACGGTCTTCTACATCTGCACCCCGTACCATCAACAGTCTTCCCCGTTGGCCTAACCCCCTGGTGCGCCTGCGGGCCAACGCTTCCACCGCCACAGCAAACCGGACGATGGGCTGAACTCTACCCGCTTGGGTAACGAGGGCCATCGTCCGGTTTTCAGGATCGTTGCGGCTAGGGGATTGGGAGGCAGGCGCGATCCTAAGCCGGAAAGACCCGCTCGTATTCTTCAATAAGTTCGTCTAATTCTTCGAGGGCTTGGTTGACATCCAGGCGTAATGTTCCTAGATCCGGTTGTTCGAGGAGATCGAGCAAAAAGCTACGCCGCTGACGCACGGTTTCAATGCGATCGCGCAACGTTTGTTCATCCATCAGTTCAGTCATGACAAAAAGAGTAGGCGTGGGCAGGAAAGCAATCTAACGTATCTTAACAAGCTCTATCCGCGAATAGGTTGAGGCGGGGGAAGCAGGGGGCGATCGCGCCCCGCCGTTAAAACTCACCCCCCGCCCCATAATCGCTATAACTCGCCGCCCC
>CAZCWE010000211.1:4173-7628 GCA_964502285.1 uncultured Spirulina sp.
TCATCCCGCTTCGACCCCAGCAGATCCATGCGAATCACCCGGATCACCGGCTTTGAGCGTTCCGTCCCCGTGCGGCTATCCTGCCACGTCTCAATCACTAACTCGCCCTGAATCCCCAACAACTTCCCCTTGCGCACATAATTCGCCGCAACTTCCGCCGTCTTCCCCCAAATTTCCAGGTTGAACCAATCGGGTTGATCCGTCTTACTCGTCGGTCGGTTAACTGCCAACGTCAACTTGCACAACACCGACCCCGACTCAAAATAACGCACGTCCGGATCAGCCCCGGCACGCCCCACCAAATTCACAACATTTAAACTCATCGCCTCAACAACTCCTAACAATTACAGAACAACTACGGCTTACCTGATGATTTCAGCTTGATTCAGCCGATTTCATTATCTTAGATTTTTTGTACTATCTTAGCGAGATCTCTGCCCAGACAAAACCAGTTTTTACCCCCAACCCCTTGCTAACTGGTTCTTTTTGCGTCCCCCCTCCCCGATCTCAATCCACCCCAACAGAAAAATCCCCGATTTGACTAGACGAGAGAAGGAAAACATAATAGAATCCACATCGGTTACATCGTGACCATCGTGTCAGTTCTAAACCAGCCAGTAGAGTATCGCACTTGGGGGCGTAAAAAAGCGTGGGAATATTTAGTCGCTTTACATTATCCAGAGATATGGGAATCGACTTGGGGACAGCAAACACCCTGGTCTATGTCTCTGGAAAAGGGATTGTCTTGCAAGAGCCTTCGGTTGTTGCCATTGACCAAGACCTGAAAGTGCCCTTAGCCGTTGGTGAAGATGCCAAGAAAATGCTAGGTCGTACCCCCGGTAATGTGGTGGCGCTGCGCCCCCTCCGCGACGGGGTGATTGCCGACTTTGATACGGCTGAACTGATGCTGAAACACTTTATTCGGCAAGTTCACGAAGGTCGTACCCTGGTTTCTCCCCGCATCGTGATTGGGATTCCAAGTGGGGTTACGGGCGTTGAACGTCGTGCCGTCATGGAAGCTGCATCCCAGGCGGGTGCTCGTGACGTGTACCTGATTGATGAGCCTGTGGCTGCTGCCATTGGTGCAGGCCTGCCGGTCGCAGAACCCACCGGCAACATGATTATTGATATCGGGGGGGGAACCACTGAAGTCGCCGTCTTGAGCTTGCAGGGCACTGTCCTCAGCGAATCCGTGCGGGTTGCCGGGGATGAACTCAGCGAGTCGATCACCCAATACATGAAAAAGGTGCATAACCTGGTCGTTGGGGAACGCACTGCTGAAGAAATTAAGATCCAAATTGGTTCGGCCTATCCCTTACAAGGGGATGAGGACTTGACCATGGAAGTCCGAGGCTTGCACTTGCTGTCTGGACTGCCCCGCACTGTGACGATTAAATCGACAGAAGTGCGCGACAGTATGTCAGAACCCCTAGCCGTCATTGTTGATGCGGTGAAGCGCACCTTAGAACGGACTCCACCGGAATTGGCGGCGGATATTATCGATCGCGGTATTATGCTGGCCGGCGGTGGCGCACTCCTGAACGGGATTGATACCTTGATCAGCCATGAAACGGGAATTGTCACCCATATTGCGGCTGACCCCTTGAGTTGTGTGGTGCTAGGGACGGGTCGAGTGCTGGAGAACTTTAAGCAGTTAGAACGAGTCTTCAGCAGTCGCTCGCGTGTGATGTAGACATTTTGCACTGATGACAGGAAAACGTGCCTGTATCGCTAAAATGACAGAAGACTGTTGAGGCAGAGTTAATGTTTACAGTGCGCCGCTGGTGGGATCGCTATGGACCGAAGTTCTTTGTAACGGGCTTGGTGCTAGCGATCGCCCTATTCCTTCGTCAGACCCAGGGAGCGTTTATCTCCGAGTTGTACTACCAAGCTGTTCAATCGTTTCAGCCGGGGCCGATTCCCCAAGAACGATGGGCTGATGCGCGGGTCTCCGAGTTAGAAACAAAACTCGTCGAACTCGAACAGCAAAACCAAAAACTCAAGGAACTCCTTGACTACAGCGAAGCCTTCCAAGGCGAACTGATCACCGCCCCGGTGATCGGTCGCAGTGTAGACCATTGGTGGAAACAAGTGACCCTTGGGCGCGGCTCCGATAGCGGCATTCAAACGGGGTACGTGGTCAGTAGTCCGGGGGGTTTGGTGGGACGGGTGATTAAAGTGACCCCGAATACTAGCCGGGTCTTGTTGGCCAGTGACCCGACGAGCAAAGTGGGGGCGAAGATTGCCCGCACGAGCTACATGGGCTACATCCGAGGTAACGGCTCTGAAGCGGCGGTGATGGAATTTTTTGATAAGGTTCCGGACGTGAAGCCGGGGGACAAGATTGTCACGTCGCCCGTGAGTTATCTGTTTCCGCCGGGCATTCCCATCGGTTCAGTGGAAACGGTGGATCTCGAAAAAAGTCCGGCTCCGGAGGTCATCGTCAAGTTGACCGCACCCTTTGATTATCTGGAGTGGGTGGTGATTCATCCCTTTCAAAGTCGTCTCTAGATCCTGAGGATTGCGAATACACCGTGCTGAGATTTATTGAATTTACCCCGTGGTTCCGGAACCTGTGTAATTGGTTGATTGTGGCGGGCTCGGTCTTGATCTGCTTGATGATTTTGCCGACTCGATTGCCCGGTACTGAGTTGCTGGGGATTCGTCCGAATTGGCTGCTGATCTGGGTGGTGGTGTGGAGTGTGAAGCGCAATGCGTTTCAGGGCGCGATCGCAGGCATTGCCCTGGGTTTAATTCAAGATGGACTGACGGCCTTTGATGGCGTGCCGGTTATGGATGGTACGATTCCCCTTGATCCGTCCATGCCGGGGGTGGATAGCGATATTCTGCTGTCCTATCCCTCGCACATCATCAGCTTGATGCTCGTGGGCATCCTCACTGCCAAGATCCAAAAGCAACGCTACATCCAAGAAGATTTTATTTCCATCGCGCTGATTGTGTTTGGCATGGCTGTGGTGGCCGAAACGATTACCGCCATGCAGTACAGTGTCCAAGGGTTACGCAACGTGGCCCTCGTCTGGACAGAGCACCAACGCATTGCTCTATCGTCTGCCATCCTCAGCAGTCTTTGGGCCCCGGTGCTGTACTATCCCCTGAATCGCTGGTGGGAATACCTGAACGATTGTAATCAATCAACCTAAATTCATTCGTTGACATTAGCTCATGAACCCGATCAAAATTGGCATCATTGGCGGCAGTGGTCTCTACAAGATGGATGCCCTGAGCGCGATCGCAGAAGTCAGCCTCGACACCCCCTACGGCCCCCCCTCCGATGCCTTGATCACCGGCGAACTCAACGGCACGCCCGTCGCCTTCCTCGCCCGCCATGGCGACGCGAATCCGTCCCCGAGTCACCGGAGATCGTCGTCGCGGTGCTGGTGGAACCGATCCAGGGCGAGGGCGGCATCCGCGTACCGCCGCCGGACTACCTGCCG
>CAZCWE010000212.1:0-1141 GCA_964502285.1 uncultured Spirulina sp.
GGACACGGTAATCACATCGGGATGCGTTCCAAACCCACTGAGCCAATCCGTCGGCCCGCTGAGGAGATCATTGGGCCAACCCCGCTCATAGATCGTGCCTTGCACCGGGCGATTGGCATTGCCCGCCGCAAAGACGACGACGCAGCCCTTGCCGCCCCGGCCCTCGGTGGCGGCGCGGTGAATCACGGCCCGTTGCCGCAGGGAAAGGGGAAAATGCACCGAAGCCGCGCCCCAACTGCACGAGATGACGCTGGCTCCTTTCTCGATCGCCCAATTAAACAGGGCCTCAACGGAGCGGTCATCGAGGTAGCCGGTGGTGCGCAGGGGCATCAGGGCGCAACCGGGAGCCACGCCGACGACACCCCGGCCGTTTTCTTCGGCGACGGCCACCCCAGCGCAGGCAGTGCCGTGACTTTCTTGGGTGTTGGTGGGGAGGGGGGCAAAGTCGCGATCGCGAAAATCATACGGGGCGACAATTTTGCCCGGTGCTTGGAAATCCGGGTGGTTGATATCAATGGCATCATCCATGATCGCCACGACGACCGAGCGCGACCCCCGTTGCAGATCCCACGCCTTTTCGCAGTCAATGTGAGAGGTGGGGGCGAGTTGATGGCCGCCGTTGTGGTTTAAGTACCATTGCTGGTCGTAGTGGGTATCTTGAGGGCGATAAAACGATTCTCGCAGAAAGATCACGTTGGTTTCGGCGGTGAGGACGGCGGTGCTGGCCATGAGCCGATTGGCGATTTTGATCGGGTTTTCGGTAGCAGCGGGGGTGAGGTGATAGATATAGGTGTCGGGAATTCCGGCGAGGGGGCGATCGCGCTCTAACCCCTGGGCCTGGGTCAGTGCTTCCTGTTCGGTCTCACTCAGGCCAGCGGCAAACTGCACCGTCAACTCTTCGGTGAGATAGGCGAGGGTTTCGGGGCTGTTTTGCAACTGATACACATGGCTGGCGAAGGTCACCGCGTCCGATTGCCGCGCAGCGGTCATCGCGGTTTCGAGGCTAGCCGGGGCGATGATAAATTCCCAGAGTTCCGTTTGGGGGAGCAGATGGCGATTGAGACGGCTCAAGCTATCGGGGAGGGGCGCGTCGGGGCTTGTGAGCTTCAGGGTGAAGCGATCGCCCACCTTCAGCAGCATT
>CAZCWE010000212.1:1151-4399 GCA_964502285.1 uncultured Spirulina sp.
GTCAACCCAATTGTTGTTTCCGGAACCCCAGCATCGGTCATGGTACTACTTCGGCCTCAATAGCGTTGAATGTGGCGATAACAGCAATCCTAGAAGATTCGCGGAGATCTTCCAAGCATTCCCGCCCCAGGGCCTAGGGGAATCTCCCTCGGACTCGCTACACTAAACACGACCCGGCCATATAAAGAGATGTCACCCCTAATGCGATGAAGCGGCGAATTCTTCTCATTGATGATGATGAAGACGTGAGAAGTGTTGTACAACTCTGCCTCGAAATGAGTCAGGATTGGTCTGTGCAAACTGCTGAGTCGGGTCATGAAGGCTGTGCGATCGCTGCTCAACAGCCCTTTGATGTGGTTTTGCTCGATGTGATGATGCCCGACCTGGATGGCATCGCCACCCTCGAACGCCTGCGTCAAAATCCTCAAACCCGAACCCTACCGGTGATCTTCCTCACCGCCAAAGACCCCACGGAATACGATGTATTTCAAAACTACGACGTGCAAGGGGTGTTGTCCAAACTCATTGAACCCCTTCAATTTGCTGATCACATTGCCCAGATCCTCGGCTGGTCGAGTTGAGCGGGGCGATCATGGCTTGATGCTGCGTTGGGAATCGGGAACGTTAGGCGGCGGTGCGATCGCCGTTTCAGCATTGTGGCCTTGGGCAGCTTCAAAATGAATGTGGCACAATTGAAAAAATTCTGAGGGTCATGCCTCAGCCGTCCAGCCAAGGATCACTATGCACGTTGGACCCATTCCACGTTCACCATCTTCTGAGCACCACAACATTCAACTGCCTGACGATGAAGGGGGGTTGGAACTCGGCCGGATTATCGAAGCACTTTACCGACAGATTTTTTTGATCGCGGGTTTAACATTTTTGATGGCTGGGGCAGGCACCTATAAAGCCGTCACCGATCAGCCGATCTATGCGTCAAAGTTTGAAATTCTCACCGAGCCGGTGACCGTAGAAAACCAGGTAATTTCCTCGGTTTCTGAGAGTTTGAGTGCCAGCGAAGCGGATACCTTCACCCTCGATGAAACCAAAATCAAAGTCCTCCGCAGCCCCGAAGTGCTCAACCCGGCGGTGGAAATTCTCCAACGCCAATATCCCGAAATCACTTACGACCTTCTGAAGTACGATCTCGGCATCAAAGCCAGTCAAACCAATGTGCTGGAAGTGTCGTTCCAAAACCCGAATAAAGCCTTGGTGACGGATTTGTTGTCTACGGTGTCGGAGGTGTACCTCAGATACAGCTTGAACGAACGCAAGGCCGATATTCAACAGGGGCTTGATTTCGTTAATGATCAACTGCCTGAACTCAATGCGCGGGTGGAAGGCTTACAAGAACAACTCCAAACCCTCCGCCAACGGTATAACCTCATTGATCCCACCACCACAGGCGAGCAGTTATCGGCGCAAATTAGCACCGTGCAAGAACAGCAACTCGACACCCGGATTCAACTCAATGAAATTCGCGCCCTGCGAGATGAACTCCGGGAAGAACTCGCCACCCAATCCCCGGAAAATGTCTTGTCCTCGGCCCTCAAAAATAATCCTCAATATCAAGAGCTTCTCAATCAACTCCAGACGATTGATGGGCAAATTGCGCGGGATTCGGTGCTTTTGCTGGAAGAAAGTCCCGAAATTAAATTACTCAATGAGCAGCGTGATCGCCTCCTGCCCCTCCTCGACCAAGAAGTCCAGCGCACCATCCGAGAACTTGATACCCAAATCCAAGAAATCGAGCGTCGCGGTGTCGCCCTAGACGGCACACTGAATCAGTTTCAAGACCGTGTCAAGCAGCTTTCGGTGGTGAATCGTTCCTTCACTGATATTGAACGTGAGCTGCAAATCGCCACGGAAAACCTCAACCAATTTCTCACTACGCGGGATTCGCTGCGCATTGAAATCGCCCAACGCCAAGTCCCGTGGCGACTCCTCGAACCGGTGGCAGAGCCGAGACCCTCCACCGCAAGTGCGGCCCGTAATTTAGTGTTGGGGGCGATCGTCGGGTTCATGCTCGGCTGTGGGGCGGCCTTGGCCCTCGATAGTTTGAGCAATGTGCTCCACACCCCCAAGGAAGTCAAGAAGATCACCCAGTTATCGCTGTTGGGGATTATTCCACGCAAACGAGATTTAAGCGATTTTGCGCCAGCGGTGGATCTCGCGCCCCTTTCCCTCACCCACACCTATGTTGCGCAAACACGCGATTCCAGTGATGTGCTGGACTTGCCGACGGCAACGGGATCATGGCTCGACCCGGTGCGGGATCTCCTCAGTTGGGGCTTGAAGGGGACTCCTTTTGCGAATTTGGTGCCGTCCACGGTTCAGGAGGTGGAGGTTTCGAGCCGGTCGGTGTTTAGTGAGGCGTTTCATGCCCTAGCGGCAAATGTGCGGCTGTTGGATGCGGATGATCCGGTGCGGGCGGTGGTGATTGCGTCGGCAACGGCAGGAGAAGGGAAAACGACGATCGCGGCCTATCTTGCCCAAGCTGTGGCGCGGATGAATCGGCGGGTGTTGGTGGTGGATACGGATTTACGCCGCCCGCAAATTCATCAGCGGTTGGGCTTGGTGAATGGGGATGGTTTAACGGATGTGCTGTCGGGGGATCTCTTGGCGGAGGATGCGATTCAGGCTTCGGTGCTGGATGAAAATCTGTTTGTGCTGACGGCGGGAATGTTGCCGCCTGACCCGATTCGGCTGATTTCGTCCCAGAAGATGCAGGAGTTGATGCGATCGCTGCGGGAGCAGTTTGATTTGGTGATCTACGATGCGCCCCCCTTGGCGGGTCTGGCCGATGCTCATCTGTTGGCTGCCCATAGTGATGGCTTGCTGCTGGTAGCCGGGTTGGGGGAATTGAAGCGGTCAGCGTTGGAGCAGTCGCTGTATGAATTATCGGTCGCGAATACGCCAGTGCTGGGGGCGATCGCCAACTTTGCCAAAGAAGCTGCTAGCTATCCGAGCAAGGGGAGCGATCGTAAAGTCACCCCAACCCCATCATCCTCCACCCCAACCTCCAAGGAACTCGCCTCCCTGGCCGGTACGGGCAACCTCTTCATCGGCATCATGACCAGCGCCATCGCGGCGGACACCCGCGAGCCGGGCATCCTGCAGACCCTGCTGACCATGTCCGATGGGGGAGCAGCGGCCTTCCGCCGGCATGCCACCCAGGACGGCGGACGAGGAGGTAGGACGTCATTGCGGGAGTGGCTGCTGCATCACAGCAACCCGTGGGGGCAGGA
>CAZCWE010000212.1:4409-7628 GCA_964502285.1 uncultured Spirulina sp.
CGGCTGCTCCGTCTAAAAAATTAATTCCCCCGCCAAAGCATTGAGACGTTTAACCAACTTCGGAAATCTGCGCTGATTCATTCCGCTCGTGGGTAAATTTAGTTACCCTAGAAGTTTGGGGCTATCCTTCCATTGACCCATTAGATTCGTAAGGAAGTACTATCCATGGCAAACGAGCAAGACCGCATTATTATCTTTGACACGACCCTCCGGGACGGCGAACAATCCCCCGGTGCAACCCTGAACGTGGACGAAAAGCTGACGATCGCAAAATCGCTGGCGCGACTGGGTGTGGATGTCATTGAAGCGGGCTTTCCTCGTGCGAGCCTGGGGGACTTTGAAGCGGTGCAGAACATTGCCGATCAAGTGGGCATCGAAGGTGGGCCGACGATCTGCGGCTTGGCACGGGCGACGCGAGAAGATATCCGCCAAGCCGCCGAAGCCGTCAAACCCGCCGCCAACGGCCGGATTCACACCTTTATCGCCACGTCGGATATCCATTTAGAATACAAACTCCGCAAGAGCCGCAAGGATGTGTTGGCGATCGTGCCGGAGATGGTGGGCTATGCGAAATCGTTGATCAACGATATTGAATTTTCCCCGGAAGATGCCGCCCGCAGTGATCCGGAATTCCTCTATGAAGTGTTAGAGGCGGCGATCGCAGCCGGGGCAACCACCGTTAACATTCCCGATACCGTCGGCTACACCACCCCGGAAGAGTTCGGCGCGTTGATTCGCGGCATTAAAGAAAACGTCCCCAACATCGACCAAGCGATTATTTCCGTTCACGGCCACAATGACCTCGGCTTGGCGGTGGCGAACTTCCTCGCGGCGGTGCAAAACGGAGCGCGACAACTGGAATGCACGATCAACGGCATCGGCGAACGGGCGGGGAATGCGGCCCTCGAAGAATTGGTGATGGCGCTCTATGTGCGTCGCGGCTTCTACAATCCCTTTTTGGGACGGCCCGCAGAATCCACAGAACCGCTCTGTAATATCGACACAACGCAGATTTACAAAACCTCGCGCCTGGTATCGAATTTGACGGGGATGCTCGTGCAGCCCAATAAGGCGATCGTCGGGGCCAATGCCTTCGCCCATGAGTCGGGGATTCACCAAGATGGGGTGCTGAAACATCGCCTCACCTACGAAATTATGGATGCGGAATCCATCGGCTTAACGAAAAATCTGATCGTCCTCGGTAAACATTCGGGTCGCCATGCCTTCCGCGATCGCCTCCAAACCCTCGGCTATGATCTCTCGGATACGGAACTGAATAAGGCGTTTTTGCGCTTTAAGGATTTAGCCGATAAGAAAAAAGAAATTAGCGACCTGGATTTAGAAGCGATCGTCAATGACGAAACCCAGCACGTCCCGGAACTGTTCCATCTCGAATTGGTGCAGGTGTCCTGTGGCGATCGCGCCCGTCCTACTGCCACCGTTACCCTGCGCACCCCCAGCGGCGAAGAACTCACCGATGCCGCGATCGGTACTGGCCCCGTGGATGCGGTGTACAAGGCAATTAACCGCGTCGTCAATATTCCCAACGATCTGATCGAATATTCCGTCAAGTCTGTCACCGAAGGCATCGACGCGATGGGCGAGGTGACAATTCGCCTCCGCCACGACGGCCGCACCTTCTCCGGCCATGCCGCCAATACCGATATCATCGTCGCCTCCGCCCGCGCTTATATCGGGGCCCTGAACCGCCTCAGTGCCGCCCTCAACAGCAGCGAAACGCCCATCCATCCCCAAGCAGCGGCGTTGACCTAATTGCCCTCACCCAACCCTCTCCTGCGGGAGAGGGCTTTTTTTGAGAAGCCCCTCGCCCTATGAGCTACCGCTTATACATAAATCCACCTCAAGAGCCTACACCATCCTTCAATCCCCCCTAGCCCCCCTTTTTGAAGGGGGGAACCGGAAAAAGTCCCCCTTGAAAAGGGGGATGTAGGGGGATCGATCGCAACTTAGGTCAGGATTTGAGGGTTGTGTATAAGCAGTAGCCCGGTGGGAGAGGGGTTTGGGGTGAGGGCTGTTACGGCAGACGGGTGCGGAGTTTCATCACATTTTCGCGGCTGAGATTGAGCTTGATTTCGAGGTTTTGTTGGGGATCGCGGAACAGGAGGATGCTGCGATCGCCCACTTGAGTACAGGCCATTTCAGGATCATCTAGGTGAATGGTCTCATAGCGGATACCGGGCAGGCAGAGTTTCATCACCACCGTCGGCTGGCTTTGGGGGTAAAGGTAGAGGGATTGGCGGGCCGTATCCAATTCCAACCGCTGCACCGTAATATTATGCTCGTGCTCATCGCCATCTTTTTGCCAATAGAGTGTCACCCCTGCCATCCTGGGATGATGGAGGGTGAAGGTTTGATCAAAGCGTTGGGGAGTCCAGTCGAGGTCTTGGGGAGGGCGATCGCGGAGAATCAAACGCTGGGCCAAGCTAACGGTTTGGCCATTGAGACGGGTTAACCATTGACTGATCAAGGCAAAATTATCCGCATTATCCGCTGCATCACCGTGATGCTGCCAAATCAGAGTCCCGTGCATAGTTCTGAGAGAATTAAAGTCAAGTGCTTATACTTTAATGGCTTTTAGTGTAATCGGTGTATTGGACGTGATCGGGGGAAATAATGACTAAAAAAGCAGTGTTATGCGGCTACTACGGCAAGGGCAACGGCGGTGATGAGGCGTTGTTGGCGACGCTGTTGCAGATGTTGCCGGAGAATGTGCAGCCGATTGTGTTGTCGGGGAATCCGATGGAAACCTATAAACGCTACGGGGTGGAAAGTTGCGATCGCAACTCCGCCTTTGCCCTCTGGGAAGCCTGCCGCAAAGCGGATTATTTCATTTGGGGCGGCGGCAGTTTGATGCAAGATGCCACCAGTTGGGCCAGTCCGGTGTATTACGGCGGCGTGATGGGATTCGCCCAACAGCAGGGCCTCACCTGTCTCGCCTGGGGCCAGGGCATCGGGCCGTTAAATCGCCCGTTTACCCGCTGGCTGACGGAACGAGTGCTGCGGGGCTGTGCGGCGGTGTCGGTGCGCGATCGCGCCTCGGCCAACCTCGTGCAACAGTGGGACATCACCCCCGTCCTCGCCCCCGATCCGGTTTGGGCCCTCACCGCTGAACCCTGGCGCGGCAAACCCTGGCCCCGCCCCACCGTCGCCGTCACCCTCCGCCCCCATCCCACCCTCACGCCCGATCGCCTCCACACC
>CAZCWE010000213.1:0-4691 GCA_964502285.1 uncultured Spirulina sp.
CACACCCACAACTGCGGCGCAATGTAGTAGATGATGCGGGTTTGGGGAAAATGCTCCTTCACGTAACGCCCCAGGCTGATGTTAAACCCCTCATAGTCAATCAAAATCAGCAGATCCGGCGGGTTGGCTTGGATGGCTTGGCGCACCTGTTGATTGATTTTGATCGACGGCAGGATCATCGGGATCACTTCTTGAATCCCAAAGGCCGACATCTGGGTGCTATTGGCGACGAGTTTCATCCCGGCGGTGGCCATCCGATCTCCGCCCAAGCCCTGAATCTCCAGCGGCTTCCCCCGTGCGTCGCTCTGACGGCGCAGGGCTTCGATCAAGAGTGACCCTTGGAGATCGCCCGACACTTCCCCCGTGCTGATGAAAATCTGGGTGGGCTGGGTCGGAGAGGCGATCGCGGCAGGCATATTACTAGAACGCTGACTAATCATACCGTTGGGTCATGGGTTAAAGAATCAATTCAAGGCCGGTCTAAGGGGCAACGGGCGGCGGGCGCGTTGGGACAGTCTGCCTCGTCGATCCTAGCGATTGCCGGGAATCACGCCGCGCCGTTTGGCCCCCAATGCCCCCACCAAAAAGCGATGTAGATGCACCAGTTGGGGCAGATCGCTGAGGGTTTCGAGGCGTTGCACGGCGGCACTAAAACGCAGATCCGAGCGATAGAGGAGGCGAAAGGCTTTCTTGAGCAGTTGGATGTCTTGGGAGGTGAGGCCAGCGCGTTGGAGGCCGACGAGATTGAGCGATCGCACCCGCGCCGGATTCCCTTCCACGAGCATATAGGGCGGCACATCGCGATCAATCCGGCTCATCCCCCCCAGCATCGCCATCGTCCCCACATGAACAAACTGATGAATCCCCAAAATGCCCCCAATCACCACCCGCGACTCCAGTTCCACATGGCCCGCCAAGGCGACCCCATTGGCAATCACGATATTGTCCGCCAGCACGCAATTATGGGCCACATGCACATAGGCCATCAAAAGATTGTGATCCCCAATGATCGTCTCTTCGCCGTCATTGGTGGCCCGGTTGATCGTCACATACTCCCGCAGCCGATTATGATTCCCAATCCGCACCCGACTCATCCCCCCTTGATATTTCAAATCTTGGGGTTCAAGGCCAATGGCAGACCCTGGAAAAATATGATTACCCACGCCGATCTCCGTCGGGCCCTCAATCACAACATGGGCCCCAATCTTCGTCTCGGCCCCAATCGTCACCCCAGCCCCAATAATGCTATAGGGCCCAACTTCAACGGTGGGATGGAGATGGGCATCGGGGTCAATAATGGCTGTGGGATGAATTAAGGGTTTCAAGGAAATAGCTCCGGCAAGATTCATTCCACCAATGAGAAGAGCATCTCACCTTCAACGGCTAGCTCCCCCTCAACTTCGGCACGACCTTGCATTTTGCCAAATCGACCCCCACGAAAGCGGAGGAGTTCCACAGTCATCACGAGGCGATCGCCCGGCACCACGGGCCGCCGAAAACGGACTTTATCAATCCCGGCAAAGACGAAAAGACTCTTGTCTTGGTTCGGCATTTGCTTCAAGATGATGCCACCGACTTGGGCCATGGCTTCCACCATCAAGACCCCCGGCATAATCGGCCGTCCCGGAAAATGCCCCTGGAAAAACGGCTCATTCATCGTCACATTTTTAATCCCGACTGCCTGTTTGCCGGGATTGTACTCAATAATGCGGTCTACCAAGGCAAAGGGATAGCGATGGGGCAGAATGTCTTGAATTTCTTCAATGCTGAAGACGGTTTTCGTCCCCACAACACTGTCCGCGATGGCAGTGTCGGTAGGCTCTAACGCAGCATGTTGAGCGTCGGTTCGATCAGTTACTATGGTCATCGGCTTACTTATAGTCGGTTCGCAAGATTATCCCATGGAAAACCCCAGAGCCTATCGAGGCCGGGCTGGAGCCGCCGCTACAAGGGCTTGAGCCAATTGAAGATGCAATTGGTGACTCGCTTTGTACGCCACGATATGGGCGCGGGGAAAAGGGCCCAATAAACTTAAGTCTCCCACTAAATCTAAAAGTTTATGACGTGCTGGCTCATTTGCAAATCGTAACGGGGGATTTAACCAGTCGTCATGGTCACACACCAGGGCATTCTCAAGGCTGCCGCCTTGGATCAGGCCTTGGCGGCGCAAGTGGTCGATTTGATCGGCAAAGCCAAAGGTGCGAGCGGGGGCGATCGCCGTGGCAAAGTCCTCCTGATCCGGTTGCCAACTGTGCCACTGTTGCCCGATCGCCTTGGAGGAAAAATCAATGCCGTAGGTGAGTTTGACCGCCGGAGCGGGAATGGCCGTTACAAAGGCATCCTGGGCCTGAACCGTGACCGGATGGGGCAGTTCCCAGGGTTGGGGCGCGTCGTAGGGGAGGGGGTGGCGACCGGCTTGGGCGATCGCCCTCACCCAGTCTTGGGCCGAACCATCGAGGAGCGGAATTTCCGGGCCATCCACCTCAATGCGCACATCAGTAATCCCCGACGCACTCAGCGCCGCGAGGAGGTGCTCCACCGTGCGCACCGTCGCCCCGTTTTGGCTTAACTCCGTGGAGAGCATCGTTGCCCCCACCGCGGCCAGGGTGGCATCAATGCGCGGCTGTGCTGGGAGATCCACCCGGACAAAATAGCGGCCCTCCGGTGCTTTGACCGGAACCAGTTGCACCGTCGTTGATTGGCCGCAATGGAGACCGACTCCTGTGCGGGCGATCGGTTGTGCGATCGTGATACCGGGGTGTTGCCCCAGGGTTACGGTAGGGCCTTGTCCCGTTGGCTGCTGCATAGTTTCTCTGCTCCGTGACACGACACCCTTAGAACCGTTGACCGATACCAAAGTGAATGCGGCTATCCCCTTCATCATTGAGACCATAATCAATCCGAATCGGGCCGAGGGGCGATTGAATCCGCACCCCTACCCCGTAGCCCAAGCCATCCCCGGACTTGCCCCGCACACCGGCCGGATTGCCGGGCACATCTTCTCCCGTACCGAGATCCGTGCCGTAGTCCACGAAAAAGGCTCCCCCCAAGAACGAGAGGATCGGGAATCGGTATTCGGCCGTGGCTTGGAGATAGGTGCGACCGCTGCCCACGTCGCCTTCCTTGTAGCCGCGCACGGAGTTCGCCCCCCCTAAGCTAAAGGCTTCGTAGGGCGGCAAATCGCCGATAACAGTCCCCCCTTGAAGGTTGAAGGCGAGGGCCTGGGGGGCTTCGGGATCATTGGTGAAGTTGAGCCAATCGACGGGGTAGTAGGTGCTGTAGCTAGCGCGGAGGCGATTGAAGAAGATCGAACCGGCCCCGACGGGGATGGTTTGTTCTGTCCCCAGGCGTAGCAAGGAGCCGGAGGTGGGTTCTAGGACGCTGTTGCGGCGATCGCGCACGGCCCCGAAGCGCAGGGTCACCAAAGTATCCTGGCCATCTTCGTTGAAGGACAGCAAATTCCCCAAACTGTCGCGGGGGCTAATGTCGCCATCACCATCACGCACATCGACCCCTTGGTAGCTGAACCCAGCGGACACCGTCCATTCCGCGCGGGTAAAGGGATCGGGCGCGAGGGGACGGTTGAAATCAATCCCGCCGCCGGTGCGGACGATGCGGGGGCGATCGCCATTGGGCAAACGAATTTCGGGATCGCCTTCATCAAAGATCAACGAAATCGACCGCCGCCGGAAGGCATTCACCGTATAGGAAGTGCGATAGGGGTCGCCGGCAATCCAGGGGTCTGTGAAACTCAGATCAAACAACAGTTCCCGTGTCCCCACCTGGACTTCCGCGCCGATGGTGTGGTTATTGCCGCCGAGATTGCGCTGTTGATAGCTGGCGGTGCCGAAAAAGCCGCTGGCCGAACTGACCCCAGCCCCTGCGGCCAAGGAGCCGGTATTACTTTCTTGCACATCTACATTCACCACCACCTTGGCCGGATCATCCGCCGGTTCAAAGGAGAGGCGCACATCTTCAAACAGACCTAAGCCAAACACCCGTTGGAGATCTTCTTGGGCCGTGGCACGGTTGAACACGCCGCCCGATGCGAGTTTCATTTCACGGGTGACGATGAACTCACGGGTGCGCCCCTCGACAATTTCTTCCTCTTCATCGATGAAACGCACCTGAACCCGTTCGATGATCCCTTCGGCGAGAGTGAGGGTGACGCGGCCATCGGGGCTGATTTGGGGGTCGCCGACGACTTGGGCGAGGTCATAGCCATTTTCTTGATACCACTCATTAATCCGAATGATGCCCAGTTGCAGGTCGCGGAGATTGAGCACTTCGTTGTAGTCGTCGGCAAAGATGTCATTGATTAAGGATTCGGGGATGACGCGATCGCTGTTCCCCGCCGGCAGGGTTTGCACCACCACTTCGCGCAGGACGGGGTTGACATCCACCACAAAGGTGATCCGCACCCCCAAGGGGGTATCTTCCGGCTGCTGAGTCACATTGGCGAAAAAGCCCGTGGCGAAGATGGCGTTGACATCATCCTGGAGTTGGGTGCGGGTGGTGGTGAGACCCGGTTGAGTGTCGATGGTGTCGTAGACGAGGTTTTCCAGTTCTGGGGTGAGGCCCGGCCCGGTGACGATCACTTCGGATACCAGCACTTGGGCTTCGGGGGCGGTGGGGGGGGCTGCTGAAGGGCCGGCGGGCGGGGCCGCCGAGGGGGCGGCCGGCGCGTCCGC
>CAZCWE010000213.1:4701-7623 GCA_964502285.1 uncultured Spirulina sp.
AACCGGGAAGTTCGATGCGATCGCTGGGTTCGTAGGGGGGAATAGGGATGGCTTCGAGGTCGCGGGCGGTGGGGTGGGGGTTAGACCCTGCTGCGGCGATGGGTGTGGGTGGGGCGATCGCCGCTTGGGTCGCTGCTGTGGGGGCGATCGCCACCGGCGGCTGCGGCGCGGCGGGGATCATCTGCAACGGTTCCGGGGTGATGCGAACTTCGGGCACTGATGACTTTTGCACAACCTTGGGCTGGTCTTTATCGGGGGTGTCTGCGATCGCCTCTGACGGCTCAGTCATCCCCGTTAGCACGACAGCTCTAGCCTGTTCTGCCTCCGTTGCGGCAACGGAGACTTCCGGAGCCTCGACGTTCCCCCAGGCCGGCGATCCGAGGCATAACGTGGCAGAGGTTGCCAAAAGCGTAAAAACAAAGGGAGATAAGCGCATATGAGTTTGATTGAGCACGTCCACACACCAACTAATTAATTAACTAAATAAATCACTGAACTCGATGCATCACCGTTCTAACCACTGCTGTCCCTCAGGTCTCTGACAATGCTGCCACAGCCTGCAAGACTCGCTCGCGCATGGTTTGATACGCCCCTTCAACCTGGCCGAGGTCATGGCGAAAGCGGTCTTTATCCAGAATCCGTTTTTGAGGATCGGGTTCGGCCTTGTCCCAAAGGCGACAGGTATCGGGACTGATTTCGTCCGCGAGGCGAATTTGACCGTGGGCATCCACCCCGAACTCTAGTTTAAAATCAACCAACACAATGTCACATTGATCGAAAAACGTCATCAGGTGTTGGTTGATGCGCAGGGCATACTGCTGTAGTGCTGTGACTTGTTCTGGCGTGGCAAGTTCCAACAACAGGAGGCGATCGCGCGTTAACAACGGGTCACCGAGATCGTCGTTCTTATAGTAAAACTCCACCAGCGGCTCTGCGATCGGGTGACCCACTGGCAAGCCGGTTTCCCGCGCCAGACTGCCCGCCACCACATTCCGCACCACCACTTCGAGGGGAATAATCGTCACCGATCGCACCCGCATCGCGGTGGAGTCAACGGTGGTCAGATAGTGGGTGGGAATGTTTTGGGCTTCGAGGTACTGCAACAGGGCCGCCGTAATCGTGCAGTTGACCTCTCCTTTGCCGACAATTTGACCCCGTTTTTTGGCGTTGAAGGCGGTGGCATCGTCCTTAAAGACACTGAGCAACACCTCCGGTTCATCCGTGGTGTAGAGGATTTTGGCTTTCCCTTCGTAGAGTTTTTCTGGCATGGATTGAGGATAGTTGAGCGGGATGGATGCCCTGAGGCTAGGGGGTCACGGGCCCCATGCTGACATCATGGCGGGGTCGGATGTGGCCCAAATCCGGGTGGAATTAAGACTGACTCATAATTTAGCAGAGTCTTGGGAGTCTACTGCGATTAGTTCGAGGCGTTGCTGAAAACCGCCGCGATCGCGATGCCGTTGGGCTTTGATTTCGGCTAGGGCTTGGGGGTCGAGATCGTGCAAGGCCAGGAGATGCTCGATCACCTCTTGGAGGTCGGCTAATTCCGTCAGCAGGTCGGCGCGGGACGCGGCAGCGGCTTCGGCGGCTTCTTCTTGGAGTTTGGCGCGGAGGGCATGGTCATAGTCCGACGGCGACAGGCTGCGGGTGGTGCTGGTGCGACCGGCCGCCGCGATAATCTCCGGGATGCGATCGCGAATCAGTTTCGGTAGGGTCGAATTAGGCATCGGTTCAACAGTTTCACGCTTGAGCACTAGGGGGATCGGGGCGGATTTCGCCAGAATCGGGAGGGGCTACCGTATTCTAAGGAAGGGCGATCGCTGATTGTTGCGATCGCACTGCCTCAACGTTGCCCCACCGCGATCGCCTCGGTTTTGGTAACACTGCCTCGTTTGGGTGAATGGTGCGACGTCATCCGCCATCCATGGGATTTCAGGGACGTTGACCCTGACCTCCGGCTCTTGAGGCCAATTCTTGACGCTTCGCACCTATGACCCATTTCCTCACTGATATTCCGCCGTTCTTGGAGCCGATTGTTGAGCAATTGTGGCAACCCACAAACTGCCACACAGCCCTGCAACAGGCCCTCGATAGTCTCCATCAGGCCTGTCAGGTTCAACGCTGTGTCCTGCTCCGTCCCCACTGCACCGGCGGCGTTCTCCCCGTGCAACAGTCCGCCGCGACGGTTTACCCCTTTCCCCAGGCGGTTGATCCCCTCGTGGGCTACTACGCAGCGGCCCTGGAACGGGGCGAACGGGTCTGTTTTTCCCAACCCGATCCCCAATGGCCCCAGACCCTGCAACAGCAACTCCAGCCCTGGGCTATTCAAGCGGCCTGTTTAATTCCGTTGCGCTGGCGATCGCAGGATCTCGGTATTCTCAGCCTCCAGTGCGATCGCCCCCGGCCCTGGCACAGTGACGATCTTGCCGCGATTCACTGCATTGCCCATCACGGCGCGATCGCCCTGTACCGCAACAGCCACCAACACCCTGAGTGCGTCGATCCCGCCTCCCCCGACCCCCTCCTGCACCGCAGCCTCAGACTCCTCTGTCACAATACGCCCTCTGTGCCCTTTGATACCCTCATCGCCCAGCTCGGTCGCTATTTCAACCTCGATCGGGTGTGGCTTCTGATGAACCTAGACGAGGATGAATTGTGGGTGAAGTATGAATGGTGCGCCCATGCCCAGATTCCCAAACACCAAGGGGCCAAAGTCCCACAGTCCCAATTTCCCCCCGGCCCGCTCGATCCGGCGCAGTGGCCCGTCTTTTCCTCGCTGCAAGGGGTCCCCCCGGCCGAGCCGCTCCCGGCGCCCACCTGTGTTTTTAACCTGCTGATCAGCGATCGCACCCGTGGTGTCATTGCCTATGGCGACGGCATCATCACCAGCCGTAATACTTTCCAGAAATATTACGAGCAGGA
>CAZCWE010000214.1:0-4144 GCA_964502285.1 uncultured Spirulina sp.
CGTCCAGTGAATTGATGACTCTGGAAACAGGCAAGTTGCGATCGCAATTGACCAATGCCACCACTGGATGAATTTTCCATGACCTGTCCTGATGCGGATGGACGAGATGACGAGCTAGAACCTCGCTGTGTCATAACAGTTACAGGCGCAAGAGAAAAAGTTGAAGACGCAGGATTAGTCACAGGACAACGAGGTTTGAGACTGAGTTAAAGCGGATGAATTAAACCTACCGCAATCCGATTTGATTTATGAATAGTCAAGGGGCTTAAGCCCCTTGTTAATGGGGAGATAAAATCTCCGATTGATTTAGGATTGTGATATTTAATTCCTCTCGTTACTAATTTTAACGCTAAAATTCATCAAGCTGTCAAAATGAAAGTAACGATATGTAACCATCTCTTAATAGTGTTGTTTGTACTCTTTTCACCAAAGCGGTCGATGAGTGAGGCTATTTCTTAGGGGTGTCAATTGTCAGGCTTGACTGTCACCAACACCCAAACTCAAATCGCAT
The DNA here is from genome assembly GCA_964502285.1 of uncultured Spirulina sp. Taxonomy (GTDB): domain Bacteria; phylum Cyanobacteriota; class Cyanobacteriia; order Cyanobacteriales; family Spirulinaceae; genus Spirulina. The sequence goes on from CAZCWE010000214.1 coordinate 512, forward strand.
TGGGGCTTGATGTTTACGGCTTCAGGTGATGCTCAGTCGCCCCTTGATCACCACCAACTCGCACTCCTCTGTCAGGATCAAGCCTAGCCCATCCCTAGCGGCTCTCAGTCCAGTTCACAGGCTGATTGAGCACAAGGCTCTAGTCGCTGCATACTTCCGGTCTTTCGCTCAAGGCCGGAAGCACAGAACTTGTTCCCGCAGGTTGCCGGAGGGTAAAAAAATCACCTGAAAAAACCATAGAAATAGACCGTGCCGGGGATGAGAGATGGGGATGAACTTGATCGAGATGCACAGTATTTACTCTGATTAAATTATTGATTCCTGAGATAATGAGATAGAGCACTTTCTGTGAAAAAATCATGAAGTTATCGCAAAGTTTTATCATTGTAAATCATGATTTTCACGAAATCTTTACAGTGAGGCGGACACTATTGTGCAGTTTTGGGGGAGAGGGCTTTTAGCGTCCTTCTCCTACGGCAGAAGGGCTGGGGATGGGGATTCGTTGCCACCCACTCCAGAATTTGCAGAAACTCCCGAAATGCCAAATCACTCACCTTGCGCCCCCAGAGTCGTTGCATCGTCTTGAGATTGAAGGTTTCAAAGCAGAGGAATGTGTACCCCGCTTGCTTGGGAGTGAAGGATTTGTACTGCTTGGTCTTTTTGACCTTGGGGGGGCGATCGCCTTTATCTTTGTGTTTGAAGAACAGTTGATGGGTGTTCTCAATCCGTTGACAGATAGCATGCACGGCTTGAGAACCCGCTGGCAACCACCAAGGGTTCCGTTTCCGGCGGTTGGCGATGTGTTTTTGTAATCGGGCACAGTTCAAGTGCTTGCCCCACATCCGGTAGTACCGTTTGGGTCGAGCAACACAATGGCTGTAGATCCGTCTGGCGGTGTTGATTATCCGCCTAATTAGGCTGTCTTAAGGAGCAGCTCCAGCCGTAGCGGCGGTGTCTTCTTGGGGCGCGGCTTTGAGTTGGATCAATTCGATTTTGTAGCCGGTGGGGTCTTCGACGAAGGCGATCACCGTGGTGCCGTGCTTCATCGGGCCGGGTTCGCGGACGACGTTGCCGCCTTGGGCTTTGATTTGGTCGCAGGTGCTGTAAATATCTTCCACGCCGAGGGCGATGTGGCCGTAACCGTCGCCGATATCGTAGTGGTCTGTGCCCCAGTTGTAGGTGAGTTCGATGACGGTGTTGTCGGCTTCGTCACCGTAACCAACGAACGCGAGGGTAAACTCACCGCCGGGATAGTCTTTTTTACGGAGTAGCTTCATCCCCAACACATCGCAGTAGAAGGCGAGGGATTCGTCAAGATTGCCGACGCGGAGCATGGTGTGGAGCATGCGCATAGAAAATTCTCCTAGGCTGTTTGAGCGTTTTCAAGGTCTGTTGTTAGGGTAGCGAATTTAACGCTGGGGTTCAGCCGGGGCGATCGCACTGGCGTTGAGCCGTTCCTGTTCCCGTTCGGCGGCTAAGCGGGCTGCGGCGGCTTCGGCTGCGGCCTGATCGAGAATCCCCCAGAGGGTATGGAGGAGGGGATCGAGGCCCGCTTGGGAGACAGCGGAGATGTTGAAAATGGGGACGGTGGTCACCTTGGCAAATTCGGCGCGGATGAAGTCGCTCATTTCGGCATCCATCGCGTCAATTTTATTTAAGGCGAGGAGTTGGGGGCGATCGCACAAACCCCGGCCATAGGCCTTCAGTTCAGCCTGAATCGTGTGATAATCCGCCACCGGATCAGGCGCGGTCACATCCACCAAATGCACCAACACCCGCGTCCGCTCAATATGCCGCAAAAAATCATGACCCAACCCAACCCCCGCATGGGCTCCGGCAATTAACCCCGGAATATCCGCAAACACTGTCCCATCCCCTGTCGGACGACGCACCACCCCCAGATTCGGAACCAATGTCGTGAAGGGATAATCGGCGATTTTCGGCCGGGCCGAGGACAGGGACGCGATCAGCGTCGATTTGCCCGCATTGGGCAGACCGATTAAGCCCACTTCGGCTAATAATTTCAATTCCAAACGCAGGCGGCATTGTTCCCCCTCGCGGCCGGGCAGGGCCAATTCGGGGGCGCGATTGCTGTTGGTGAGAAAACAATGGTTGCCGAGGCCGCCTTTACCGCCCGCCGCGACCCGGAGCCGCTGCCCATCATCCACCAAATCCCCGATCAGCGTGGTTTCTTCTGTGTCGGGGTCAATGGTGTAGATCATCGTGCCGCAGGGGACTTGGATGATCAGGTCGTCCCCCGATGCGCCCGTGCGTTTGTTGGGGCCGCCCCGCTTGCCATTGTCGGCTTTGAAGAGGCGCAGGTATTTAAAATCCAGTAGGGTTTGCAGGTTCACCGCTGCTTCAAGATAGATGGAGCCGCCCCGGCCCCCATTGCCGCCTGCTGGCCCCCCAGCGGGCACATATTTTTCGCGACGAAAGGCAACAATGCCATCGCCGCCGTCTCCGGCTTTAATTTCAATTTCGGCGTAGTCGATGAATTGCATGGATTTGCAGGGCTTGGCGGGGGCGGGGATGTTGATTGTATCCCCTATCATAAGATGTTCGTTCCCCCAGATGATGACGGGGTACGATCGCGCTTGATCACGCTGGGTGCGATCGCTCTTATTGCGGGGAGGTAGGAGTGCGATCGTGCCCCAATCACAGCCAAAATTTGGCCAATCTTCATATTTATTCTTAAAATATGGTTAACAAATGTAAAGTTAAGATACTGCATTCCTCATCATAAATTTGTCCACTGTCGCAATCTAAGCCCCCGATCGCTATGGCACATCGCTTAACCCAACGCCTTTTTATCCCCCTCTTCGCCTGCCTCCTCGCCATCTCCACCTGGTTCATGGCAGCCCCCGCCCAAGCCTTCGATAATCCCGAACTCCTGCCCAATAACAAAACTCCCATTGTTGACCTCGCCAACTTCCTCCCCAGCCTCCAGGAAGACAGCCTGATCAAAGATCTCGAAACCTTTGAAAGCGAAACCGGCTGGAAAGTGCGCGTCCTCACTCAATACGACCAAAGCCCCGGCCGGGCGGTGATTCCGTTTTGGGGGCTCGATGACCACAGTATTCTCCTCGTGGCGGATTCACGGGGGGGCAACCTCCTCGCCTTCAGCGTTGGCGATGATGTCTATGAATTCTTACCCCGCACTTTCTGGATTGAACTGCAAACCCGCTTCGGCAACCTCTACTACGTGCGGGATAACGGCGCGAACAATTCCATCGTCCATGCGATTAATGCCGTGACCCAGTGCCTCAAGGACGGCGGCTGTGACGTGGTTCCGGGTCTCCCCCAAGAGCAATGGATTCTCACCCTGATTACCTCAATTCTTGGCGGTGTGATCTGCGGTTTAGCGGCTGTGCCTCGCAAAGAGGGGCAGGTGATCGCCTGGCAGTGGGCGCTGATCTTTTCGCCGCTGTGGGGCATCCTGTTTATCGCCTTCGGCATTGGCCCAGTGGTGACCCGGACATCGGATTGGCTCCCCATCTTTCGCAATGTGATGGGCTTCAGCATCGGTCTGTTGGTGGCTTATCTCTCCTCGATCATGCGCATGACTCCCACCTCGGACGCGTAGAGTTCGCCCGCGTGATTCAATCAACTGCTCTAAACAGCAAAAAGGAA
>CAZCWE010000214.1:4154-7160 GCA_964502285.1 uncultured Spirulina sp.
GATCGCTTCAAATGGCTTGAATCACTGCAATTGCTTGAGCTTGGCTTTGGCGAAGTTGAGGAGTTCCTGAGCGTTGGGGTGGACGGTGGTACCGGTTTCGATGGTTTCGAGTTCGGTGATGATGGCTTGGATTTGGGCGGCGGTGCGGGGTCGATTGACTTGGGCGGCATCGTCGGGGGTGGAGGCGAGGAGGGCGGTGATTTGTTGGTTGGCGCGTCCGAGGGCTTGGACGGCGGCTTGTTCGGCTTGTTTGCGGGTGTTGATTTGGCCGAGGTTGCTTTGATATTGGGCGCTGAGGGTTTGGGCTTCGGCATAACCTGCATCATCGGGTTGGACGCGCTGGAGTTGCGCGATCGCACTCTGCCACAGGCTCGCCACCGCGTCCCATTCTGCGACGGTGTGGGGTGGATTTTGGGAGGCTTCGGCGGCTTGCTGTCCGAACGCTTTCGCGGCGCTGATCAGGGTGTTGGTCTGTTGGGCGCTGGCTTGCAGGCCGGTGACGGCTTGGAAATCCCGTTGGGCGGCGGCGAGTTTGGGTTGGGCGGTGCGTCCGGCGAGGGTGGTTGGGGGCAGTTGGGTGAGTTGATCGAGGGCGGTTTGCCAGGCAGCGATCGCGGCTTGGCGTTGGGTCTCGTCGGTGGCCTGTTGATGTTGGGCTTTGGCCTGGGTTAAGCTCGCTTCGGCCTGTTGGAGTTGGGCAAAGGCGTTGCGTTCTTGGAAAACCTGGGCATCCATGCGCCCGACCCGTTGCCGCGCCTGTTGAAATTCATCCAGCGTAAACCGCCAGCTACAGCTAAACCACTGGCAATAGCGCACGGGCTGATAGCCCAAAAACCACACCGGAAGCTGATCGAGATTTTCTTGAGCCTGTTGGACTTTTTCGGCTCCGAGTTCAATATCGGCGTTGCTGGTGGCTTGGTTGATCAGTTGATCGGACTGTTCCACATTGGCGATCGCAGCTCGATAGTTGCGATCCATATTGAAATAACTGGGCATCAGCAGCACGGGCGCAGTTTTTGCCACAGCCTGCCGCAGGGGCGGAAAGGGCAAATTAATCACCCAGACAGCCCCCGCAATCCCCACAGTCCCCACCAATCCCCACTTCAAAAGTCCAAAAATCCGAGGCATACGGTTCACCCTTGGTTAACTCAATCACCCGCAAATTTTACCGGATCGGGGCGGCACGGTTCACGCTTGATCCACGGATCTTAATCTGGCAGGCTGGCGAAATGTTCGAGCAAGAGGCGGTGAATAAAAATATAGCCGCCGCCGACTTTTTGCATCAGGATCAGGCGGGTGGCGGTGTTGAGAAACTGGGCGAGATTCCACGGGAGGGAGCCGTCGAAGTAGAGCAGAACACGGAGAGTGAAGTGTTGGATGCAGGCGACACCGGGGGGAGAGGCACAGCCGAAAATAAACCCGATCAGCATCCCGACGGTGAGGGGGAGCCCGATCATCCCGGCGAGGGTGCTGAGGGTGACCACACCGATCAGGGCGAAGAAGGCGGTGTAACGGAGCGATCGCTGAATCCCCTGATTTGGAACGACGCTGGTGGGAATGCTGCCCCCCGTTAAACCCTGGAGGAGGATGAAGATAATCCCCGTGCCAAAGCCACAAAGGCCGTAAAGAAGGATTTCTGCGATCGTGCGAGTCCAGCCCAACGTCCAACCAAAGAGCACATAGGCCAGGATGGAAATCACCATGACGAGACCCCCAATCCGCAGGCCGGGCCAGAGGTTGGCGCGGGCCTTGCGCCCCGACCAGCGGATCATTTCCACGGGTTCGATGGGGGGAAGTTGCAGCCCGAAGGTGATGCCGAGGATGAGGCCGCCGCCGATGCCGAGAATGAGACCCGCTTTCACCCCGGCCATGGGATTAATCAGAATGCCAAGGTTAATCCCGGCGACGAGACCCGCGATCAGGCTGCCGATGAACCCCACTCCCAAGGCGTAGAAGCGACGGAGGCGGCGGGAGGTACACCAGGTGGGTTGCATTTGTTCGATCAGAAAAATGGTTTGGGAGTCCCGTTGAAGTTGTTGGGCAAGGCGGCGGAGGCTACGGCGGAGGCGATGGGGGGAATAGATGCGATCGCGATCGCGCTGGAGCATCCGATCAATGTAGGTGTTGAACAGGTGGGTGCGGAGACTGGCGGCATCGGTGTAGGTGAGTTGATCGGCGGGGAGATCGCGATAGGCGAGGGTGATGATACTGAGCATCAGGGGCGATCGCGCCAATTCTTGCAGGGCGGCATCGTGCTCGATGGCGGTGCGGATCACGGTGAGACCAGACCCGTGGGAACTGAGATATTGCTGGATTTGCGCCAGGTTGAGGGGTTGAATGCGGACAGCGGCTTGGAGGCGCAGCCGGGCCGTGAGGGCGAGATAGTCCGCGATTCGGCTACAGATCACCACCTCGGTTTGGCCGTAGTCCGTGAGAAATTGATTAATCGCCTCGACGCAGGGCGATCGCCATTCCGATCGCACCTCATCCAAGCCATCGAGCAAGAGTAATAATTGCTGACTCTCGACCCAATCTTGGCCGATCAAGGGAGCCACTTGATACTGCTGCTGCAATTCTTGGACAATCCACGCCGCCAACGGTTGCGCCTCCCGTTTCCCTTGGCCGCGCCAGGATGACAAATTGAGCACCACAGGAATCAGGGCGCGGGCATCCTGTTCGGCCTGGCGGATGCAGTCCCGCGCCAACTCTAGCAGGGTGGTGGTTTTGCCTGACCCTGGTTCTCCGAGGATGAGCAGCGATCGCCCCGCGCCCAACTGGGTGAACTTTTGCCCGACCGTTTCCCCTGGGGTTAGGGGCTGTTCCTGCTCCGCCGCCTGTCACACCACCCCCCAAGGCCGCTCCAACACATCACTGCGATCGCTCAAGCCCAATTCCAGCATCACCCGCCCATGGAGGGAGCGTTCTAACACCCCTTTAATCCAGGCATTGCGGACTTTATTGAGCAGAATCTGAGTCTCATCAAACCATGTGGGGTCGATGTTATGT
>CAZCWE010000214.1:7170-7620 GCA_964502285.1 uncultured Spirulina sp.
GATGACGGCATTGGAAAACGTCGCGACCCCGCTGGAATTGGCCGGGGCCGGGGGTGTGAGGGTGGTGGGCACGGCTGCGGGCGTGGCTTGAGTGGGGAGATCCACGGCAGGGGATGGGGTGGGGGCTTGGGGCGTGAAGGCGGCAAGGGCGGCGGCCGCGTCGGGGAAGCGATCGCGCCAATGCCGTTGGAGGCAGCGGGTGAGGAGGGTGGTGAGATTGGGGCTGAGGGAGAGCGATCGCAGCCGATCCAAAGGGTCTGGGGTGGGCCATTGTTCCGGGCGTTGGCCGGTTAATGCCGAGAGGGCAATAATCCCCAGGGCATAGAGATCGCTGGCGGGTTGGGGATAACCGGACAACTGTTCGAGGGGCATATAGCCCGGCGTGCCGATGGCGATCGTGGGGGAAGATTGTTGGGCGATCGTTTTCACGGCCCCAAAATCGATCAGCAT
>CAZCWE010000215.1:0-2511 GCA_964502285.1 uncultured Spirulina sp.
AAGGCCAAGAAAAATACTACGTCGCCTCCGACAACCTCCAAAAGCCCCAATATTGCGGCCTCCTCCCCCCTGACCTGATGGATATCATCACCCGCCATCGCCTCCACTTCGACAGCAGCACCAAAACCGGCACAATCTTCCACTTGATGGGGGCATTGTCGGAGTTTGGCAAGTTGGGCTTAACCAGTATCGGCAATTCCTTCGCGGAGGCGGAGGCGATCTATGAAGAGGTGGAGGCGGTCTTGGATTTTGAAACCCAACAGATCACGCCCCAAGCTCCCCAAGCCCCATTGCCGATGACTTGGCGCAGTTAGGATTCGCGTCATCACTTAGCGTCGAAAGAGATTGAGAATTTGCCGCCATGCCTGCTGTCCCAGGGTCATCGTTTCCGGGGATTCAATCGTGGCATAGACCCGCGCCCCCGGTTGCAAGCCGTCGGGTTGATCGTGGGCGATCGCAATCACCGGAATCAGGGAACGATTCAACTGGGGATCGCGTTCCACCACCGTGCCAATCTCCTCAATCGTGCCGGTGAACTCCATCAGTTGCGCTTCGGGGAGGGAAAACGTCACCATTGCCCCCTCTCCAATCAACTTCCGATCCTCCTGTTTAATCTCCATCCTCACCCTCAACTGCTGAGGATCAACAATAGCCAGCACCTCATCCCCCGTTTGGATCACGCGCCCCACCAGTTTGTGAAGTTCCTGGGTGACCACTGTGCCCGCGATCGGCGCGGCCAAAACGGCCCGCTCTTGCTCCCGCTCTTCCCGCTGCACCAGTTGTTGTTGTAACTGCTGCTGCATCGGCATCCGATTGATGACGAGATCTTGGGCGGCTTGATAGTCTTGCCGTGCCACTTGATAGCTGTTGCGCAGTTGGACAACGCGGTCATAACGCTGCTTCCACTCGTCTTCTAGCCGTTCAATGGCCGCATCTCGTCGAGCTACCACTTCATGCATCTCAGATTGTGCAAATAGTTTTTGGCGTTCGACTTCTCGAACTCGGTCTGTTGAGATTACCCCGTCTCGTTCTGCTTGCCGATAGCTCAGTTCGGTTTCGTTCGAACTGGCAACCCGTGCCTGAAGGGTCTGAATTTGGTTGTCATAGCTGGCAATCTCCGGCGGCGGCGATCCGGCCTCTAACTGGGCAATGTCGCGCTCTAACTCCTGAAACCGGAATTCAGCCTGTTGTAGATTGGCCGCGATTTCCTGAACCCGTGCTTGGGCGGTCAAGGCATTTTGTTGGGCGGCATTCACTTCGGTCTGTGCTTCTAAACTCCGCAGCGCAGAGGATTCTACCTCCTCTTTTAAGACTTCACTTTCAATCAACACGAGGGGCTGTCCCGCCTCGACTGTCCCATCGGATTGCACGAAAACCGTGGTAATCCTGCCGGGGGACTGGGCGTAGACGGTGCGATGGGTTTGGGGCAGCGGCTCTAACCATGCCTCCTCGGCCGACACTGATGGCTGGGATGGAATTTGACTGATTAGGCCGAGGGTGACTGCGATCGCGCCCAAAATAAACAAACCCTGATAGGGCGAAGCCGTACTCGGTGCAGTGGGAGGCGGTGCAGCCGGTTGCGGTGGCTGACCCTGTCCGGCGGCTTGGCTCGGATGAGGGGTCGAGGCTTGACGCGGTGGCACTGCCTGAAATTGGGGTTTAGCCTGGGATTTTTCGTCAGGATTTTGAGGTTGAGGTGTCATGAGAACGATACGGAATCTCCGGGAAGAAATAATAAATCAACCAAGCCATGATTAAGAACGCCACCACAATTGCGGCATGATCCAGCGTCCAAAGCACCACAAAGCGCAATAAAGAGCCAAACACGAAACAGATATACAGCAGCGACAACGGCGCATAGATCGCCAAAATACGTTGATCTCGCGGCGATTCCGCCCTTGGCTGTCGGCTGAAGAGCGATCGATAAAACTTAAAGGAGCGATCCTTGAGGCTATTAATCCCCGTCATCGCCACGAGCAGATGATAGCCGTCAAACCGTGCCATCGGGTTTAGGTTCACCAACAACGTAAACAGAGAAGCCGCCAACAGGAGATAACTCATGGGCTTCAGCCAGCTATTCACCGCCGCAAAATGCCATAACCACAACGCCACAGCCCCAATCACACATTGGCAAATGATCCCCGCCGCCACCACGAGTACCCGTTGGCGACGCTTGCGGAGTTGGTAAGAATCGGTGGAATTGGTGTAAGCCGCTGGGATTAAGCACATAAACAGCAACCCCATTTCCTGCACCTCGCCGCCGTAATGCTTCAGGGTTAACGCATGACCCAATTCATGGATCGTCACCACGCCCATGGACAACAGCACAAAGGGCACAATCAACACCGGCCCACGGGTTTGCCAGAGCAGATTCCCGGTGGTGATCAGTTCTGCGGAATCGTGCAGCCCCCACACCAGCGAGAACCCCATAAACCCCAACAACGCCCAAAACACGGGCGCAGTCCAAATCCAACTCAGCCATTGGGCCGGAGCGGTTAAGGCGCGATCGGG
>CAZCWE010000215.1:2521-7597 GCA_964502285.1 uncultured Spirulina sp.
CACTTCTGCCAGGTCGTCTTCGCTTGTTTCGGTTTTGGCAAAATCCACTTCAGTAAGTACCGACCAAATTAGTTTATTTTTTAAGCCGTTTTTTAATCTGGCTAAGACCCGGCCCCAGAGTTTGAGTACAGCCAGCGAGCGGGAGCGGTTAAGGCGCGATCGGGATTGATTAACGAACGTTTGTAGTACAGGAGTTGCAGCGGTGTCCACTTTTTCGGCTTCGGTTGCGGCGGGTCTACGCCCGCCAACATCCCTGCCACCGTGAGCGCCTTCATCAATTCTTTAAACTGCGCGGGCGGAAAATTGAGGGCTTGGCAAATCTGCTGCGGGGGGGCTGTGCCTAAGCGGGTGATCACCGCTTTGGACACCATGTCCACCTGAAGATATTGCATATTTTCAGGGTTGCGGACGAGGCAATAGCCGTCGGGATGGTCAATCAGGGAGACACCTGGTTTCAGCACCGAGGGCGGGGCTGGGGCGGCGGTTTCGGGGAGTGCGCTCAGATCTGCGTCAGGGTCGGCGATGATGTGCAGCGTTTTGAGCTTCTGTAGCAGGGTGGGGAGGAAATCAGCGGGAAGTTGGCCCCCAAACTGGCGTTGACATTGGGACTGCAAGCGACGCAAGGTCTGCTCACCGGTACAACGCATCAAGGCAAAGGCTTCAAACTCATCAAGAATATGAGCTAACTGTCGGTCTGTGGTGACCATGACAAACTGACCTGTTCTTTTGCTTTGGCCAATCTGCCAATACTGCCGCAGATCGGGAGTCAGCCAGTCCATATTGATCACGGTTGAAGACGACGAGAAATGCGGTTTCTCAGCAACCATAACAATAATTTTTTTACACCCTTTTGATTAACTCTTTGTATTCTACGACGATTATCCTCAAGAAGAATAAAAAATTTAGTTCAATTTGGTTAACTGTATCATTTGACGCTTTTTTGGCCTCAAATTCAATGGAGTCCTTATATAGATGTCCCCGTTACAATCTTCTCAAAAATCAAGATTTATGAACTGTTGGGGCAACGCACTGACTGACTTGAGGGCAAGGTTTTGCGTGTTTTTAGGCAGCCTCAGCAGTTCTCTCACTATTTTGTCTGAGGTGGTGACTGGAGGGAACTAGGGCGAGACGGGCTGAGGACGATTGAGCGATCGCAAAAGCCCAGAATACTTGATTCATCGGGGTTTTAGGGTTTTGACAATCTCATCCTTGCACTGATTGTGAGGGGAGGTTAGAGCCAAAATCTCACAAATTCACGAACCCTTTACACAGCAGTCTCGCAACTTTACAAAAACTTTATCAAAAATATTGAGAGATTTTGCATAAAAACCCTGAAAAACCCTAGATAGTATTATTGAAGGGAATTGTTGTCTTAATTTCTGACGCATTTAGGCTTCTACCCAACGGTCTTAAATACCATGTCCAAAAACCATCAATCCTCATCACCCTTTCACGCGATTCTCCTTGAACCGATCCTCACACCGAGTGCGATCGTTGATAACCCGGTGGACGAGACCCCGGATGTTGATGATTTTGATCTTGATCCCTCTGCTGATGATTTTGAAGTGGGTGATTCAGCGCGGGCTGCGATCGCCTTCGATGCCGATGATTTTGAAGTTTTGAACTTTGCTTCACCCACTGAGCCCAACTACACAGGCGGAGTGTTTACCGTGGGTGAGGATGGCACGGTGGGGATTGATTTTCTCTTTGATGGGGGCGCGTACCGTCGGGGTGAGGTGGGTATTTTTAGCCTGGATGGCCTTGACCCGAATAGTGAGGATTTCATCCAATTGGCCGCAGAACGGGCGTTAAGCAATTCTGAGCAGGGCTATGTGGTGATTTCCGATGCCACGGATGGGGCGCGGTTTAGCGGCACGATGCGCGAGGCGGATTTTAATGCGGGCGAGTATCGCGGGGTGCGAGAGTTCGAGATGAAGGCGGGCGATCGCTTCGGGATCATGCTTGCATCTAACCACTCCATCGAAGAAGTGGCCAACGGCAAGATCGAAAATGTTCGCTTCTCCATGGCGACGGACAGCCTCGATGATGATTTCTATTTTGGTCAGATTGCCGATGTGACCGGAGACGGCAATACCTTCGCCTTTGAAGATGTCACCCTCGACCAATCCGACCAAGACTACAACGACATCGTCTTCCAAGTCCGGGGCGCAACCGCTGAAACCGCCCTAATGGATGATGTGGTCGCCGAGGGGCGCGATTGGCGCACCCACAATATGGGCCAAGCCTTGATCGAATACGCCAATGCCTACACCGATACTGTGGACTATACTGCTGCGCAATTTGAGGCAGCACGGGAGTTTCAGCCTTTGGTGGGGGTGATTGATACGGGAGTCGATGTGGATGCGATCGGCTTGGATGCCGGTGATATTCTGACCGGATCGGATTTTGTCGATGGTGATGACAATCCACTCCTGGCAACGGGTGAGGGTGACGACCACGGGACGCAAGTGGTGGATCGCATCAATGCGATCAATGACGATGCGCCGCTCTGGGTGGGGCGTGCTGTGGGTTCGGGTCGCTGGGCGGAATCCCTGGTGGAGTTCGTCGATGCGGCGGTGGAATCAGAGCAGCCGAATGCGGTGGTGAATCTCAGTTTTGACCTCACCCAAATTGATGATGATGGCAACATCACCACTCGCACCGAGTTCACGCCGATGGAAATGGCGGCGTTGGAATATGCCCGCCACAATGATGTGCTAGTGGTCGCCGCTTCGGGGAATCAAGGCGCGTTGATGTCGGCGTTGGGTCAAGCTTCGGAGCGGTTCGACAACATCATCACGGTGGGCGCAGCGGAACAAATCGACCCCAATGCCTCCAATTGGCAGGGCTACGATCGCGCCTCCTATTCCAGCTACGGCAAAGGTCTAGACATCCTCGCCAATGGCGGCAACGGTTCATCAATGGCAGCGGCCCAGGTGACGGGTGCGATTTCCCAAGTTTGGGCAGCAAATCCGAATCTGAGCTATCAGCAGGCGATCCAAATTCTCAAGCAAACCGCAACGGATTTAGGCGACGCGAATCCCGATCTAGCGACAGGTGCGGGGCTGCTCAACGTCGCCGCAGCAGTGCATTTGGCGAAGACGATGAAAGCGGAGGAGTATGAGAAGGAGTTGCAGCGAATTTCGTTGAGTTGGAGCGGCAAGGATGACTTTGAAGCGTCGGAACGGGCTGCGAATCCGGGCGCGATCGGTTCGGGCACGGGTCAATCTGCAACGGGTTCACAATCTCCCATGTCGTGGCGATCGTTTTTGAATATCTTCAACAATCCTACAAGTGTGCGATTTTTAGGCTTCCTTGAAGACGTTTTTGGAAATATCTTTGGCAAGCCACCAGTCAAAACTCAACCCGCTGCTAATGACTTCAACGGCGATGGCAAGTCTGACATTCTCTGGCACAGTGAAACCCATGACAATACAGCAATTTGGTTTGGTGATAATGGCGCAGGAGACTTGGCAAATGAGCAAGCACTTCAGTTATTTAACCAAGAGGTAAATGGTCAAAATACTGGTAAATGGGATTACGCCAAAGCCCAAGGATTTAAAGTTGTCGGAGTTGGTGATTTTAATGCCGATGGTCATTCAGATATTCTGTGGCAGGGAGAGGCTCTAAATCAAACAGCGATTTGGTTTGGAAACTCTACCATCAATCAGAACGGTCACATCCAACAGAATAAGTTTATTGGTGATCCTACTAATGGCATGAAGATTGCTGGGGTTGGTGATTTCAATGGTGATGGACGCTCAGATATTCTCTGGCAGCATCCAGAAACAAAGAAACACTATATCTGGCATTTCCATGAGGACTTATCTACCAGTTCTCGCCAATTACGAACAACTGACCAAGACCATGAAGAATCTTGGAGTATCAAAGGTGTTGGTGATTTTAATGATGATGGTTACTCAGATGTTCTCTGGCATAGTCCGGAATACGACGGGAATACCGCAATCTGGTTCGGTGATAATCTCCAGGGTCAATCTTTCCAAAATGAGCAGCTATTGATTGGAACTATAGGCCCAAAGCCACCAGGTAAACCCTCCTATGGTATGACTATTGCAGGTGTGGGTGATTTCAATGGAGATGGTTACTCGGACATTCTGTGGCAAGGCGAAGGTGACAATCAAACTGGCATTTGGTTGGGAAGTGATAGTCTTGACGAAGATGGCTACATTACAGATATTCCATTACTGACAAACCCGACACATGGACGAGATATTGTTGGTGTGGGTGATTTCAACGGTGATGGTATTTCTGATGTGCTTTGGCAGCATCCAGAAACACGCGAGAACAACATCTGGCACTTCAATGAAGATGGCTCAATAGCAGAGCGGCAAATTCGCACTGAGCTGAATGCGGATTGGGAGATTGTGCCTAATTCTGATTCTGGTCGCTATTATCCTGAACTTGTATCATTAAGTGACTCTGAATGGGACTTGCAGACAGGAGATAATACACAGTTTGGTGATGTGGTGTGGCCAGGCTATGGAGAAGTAGATGAAAGTTATAAAACACTTTCTAGTGTTCATCAGATATATACTGATCTATCCAATGATATTTTTGGCACTCGGTATCAAATGACGGCTGGTTACTTGTATGACAAAAGTTATGCCCTTGGCACTAAGCGCCATACAGGAATTGATATAGGTGCCCCTGCTGAATCTGTGGTTAACACCCTAGTTGGTGGTACCACGAAACTGATCCAAGCAACTGAAGGCAACTATTTTGTTGGTGTTGATGGTGATGATGGTAATCTCTGGATTTATGGTCATCTTCATGACTACAAACAGTTCATCAACATAGGGCAGCGAGTTGAACCAGGAATGCCAGTTGGAACTATTATGAAAGTCGCATCTCATTTACATCTAGAGGTTCAGCCCGGTTATAACTATAAACCGACCTATGGCGCTGTTTCTAACAGCAATTTGCAGTTTGCTAAAGACTCGACAATAAGCCCCTTGCAAGCTTACTGGCGTTGGAAAAATACATAGGATTTGATCACTACTTCCCAAACCCCATAAACCCCAACGCACCGCCGCCCCCACCCACCCCGCAGCGGTG
>CAZCWE010000216.1:0-1320 GCA_964502285.1 uncultured Spirulina sp.
AAAGCCCGCGACGAAGCCATCCCCCGCTCCGGTGGTGTCAACAACGGACACGGTGAAGGGGTCTACCTGACCGACATTTTCCGAGAGACAATAGGCGATCGCACCCTCGCCGCCCTGGGTGACGATCACCCCTTCCACACTGTCTAAATATTCTGCGATCGCAGCGGGATCGCTGGTGTTGAACAGTAAATGCGCTTCTTCGCGGGCCAGCTTGACGAAATCCACGCGGGGCCACAACTCCGCAATCAATTCCGGCGCAAGGGTGGGATCGGGCCAAAACATTGGTCGCCAATTGACATCGAGCACAATGCGCAAATGGTATTGATCCGCCAAATCCAACGCCCGCCACAGGGCCGCCCGGCTCGCGGGATAGGCGAGGGCGATCGTCCCAATCACTAAAATGTCAGCCGTTTCAAACAGAGTCAGGGGGAATTGTTCCCCGTCTAATTGGGCATCGGCAAAACTGGCGGGATCGCGATCGCCAAACCCGGCAAAGGTGCGATCGCCCGTTTCCGTGCGCGTCACATAAACCTGGCGCGTCGGGGCCGTTGGATGGCACTGAATCCCGCTGGCCTCGATCCCCGCAGCGGTGTAGAGGTTCAACAATTCTTGACCAGCGTTGTCCATCCCCACACAACCGAGGAGCGCGGCTGGTGTGCCCAGTCGATGCACCCCCCACACCACATTCGCGGGTGCGCCCCCCGCTTGGGGAGTCCAGTGCGTCACCGCCGCTGGCGCGACCCCTAGATCATCTGCGAGGGCATCCCACAGTAATTCACCAATCCCGACAACACGCACCATGTCTTAATTCCACAAAGTATAAAAAACTACAACATTCTGAACCGAGACCACCATTGAGGCGGTCAACATTCCCTAGAATAGAGTAAGTAAAAATCACTATTTAGGAACATTTTCATGGCAGAGTCTAATCCTCCCACTCCAATAGCATTATCTGAGCGAGAAGTGCAAATTATTGAATTGGTCGCGAACGGCCTCACGAACCACGACATCGCCGCAAAACTCGCGATCAGCAAGCGAACGGTAGACAACCATATCAGTAATATTCTGACTAAAACGGCGATGGGCAATCGCGTCGCTCTAGTCCGCTGGGCGTTGCAATGGGGCAAGGTCTGTTTAGATGATGTGAATTGTTGTGTGTTGCCCACGTCCCCGTCGGTGAATGGTCAAGCTTGAATGGTGTTTTGTGGTGGGTTTGCTGGGGATGGTGTGGATCAGTGGGTGTCGCGATCGCGCTGCGATCGCTCCGCCGCCCGTACCTTTTGGAGCCACCCTCAACAGTCGTGCCGCCGATCAACAGCC
>CAZCWE010000216.1:1330-7577 GCA_964502285.1 uncultured Spirulina sp.
GCCTGGCTCATGACCCATTCATACCGGGCATTATCCCGGGCGCCCGGTTTCATGGCGCACCATTTATGGGGGTGATGGGGGTCGCGCCCACGAGCCCGCCGATCAACAGCCCCGCCTCTCCTACAGCGGTCAATATCTCGTTTTCACCTCAGACCGGCGTGGTCAACAGCGCGTCTTTCTCTACGATCTCCAACGTCGCCAACTGATCCCCCTCCCCGGTCTCAATCAACAGGGTATCTTCACCGACCAACCGGACATCAGCGCCGATGGTCGCTATCTCGTCTACGTGTCAGAACAGTACGGCAAACCCGATGTATTTCTCTACGATCGCCAAAGCCTCCGCGCTGAACCCCTCACCCGCGATCTCCCCGGCGAAGCCCGTCACCCCACGATCAGCGGCAATGGTCGTTTCGTCGCCTACAGCACCAACCGCACCGGCCAATGGAATATCGAAGTCTTCGATCGCGGCGTTGAAGCCCCCACTTCCCTCCCGCCCCAAACGCCTGCTGCTCCCAGCGGAGAATAAACAGAAATTAAGCCAGGGGAAAGATTGCTTCATACAACTCTGCTAACGCAATCTCCACATTGAGCGATCGCAGGGTCATCGTCGCGTCTGTTCCCTGGTGGTCAATGAATAACCATTCCTTTTGGGTTTGTTTCACGTATTGCTCAATCTGGGGTTGATCTTGGGCGATGAGGAGATATTCCTGCACCGTGGGGATAGTGCGATAGGCCGCGAATTTTTCGGCGCGATCGTACTGTTGCGTAGACGGTGACAATACCTCCGCCACCACAATCGGATTCATCACCGTATCTGTGCGACCCGGTTTCAAATCCACCGGGCGCGGAGTCACCATGGTGTCGGGATAGGTGTAGATATTTTTGTCTGGAATCCACAACCGCTGATCGGTGATGAAAATGCAATAGGGTTGACCTCTGAGCGCGACGCGCAGTAGAGCGTTAAAGATACTGTTCAGTTCGTTGTGAGCAGGGGTTCCACCCGTCATGGGAATAATATCTCCATTGTGATATTCATTGCGGTGTTCGGATTCTACTTCTAAGGCGAGGTAGGTTTCGGCGGTGTAGGTTTTGGGTTCAGACGAAGCGATCGCCATGGTGCTAGACCTCCGGGATGGGGATTGAATAGTCAAGGGTTTCCGCTCTTACCTTGGCATATTTGGTAGTCGGTTCACAGGGGCCTGTGGGGAGCGGGCGGAGTGTATTTATGTATTTAAAGGAGTTCGCGCCGCCCTTCGAGGGCCCGCGCGAGGGTCACTTCGTCGGCGTATTCGAGATCGCCCCCCATGGGCAGCCCGAAGGCGATTTGGGTGACTTTGACGAAGGGTTTTACCAGTTGGCTGATGTAGAGGGTGGTGGTTTCGCCTTCGACGCTGGGGCTGATGGCGAGGATGATTTCGGTGATGTCGGCTTTGCTGGCGCGGCGGATCAGGGGTTGAATGCTGAGTTGGTCGGGGCCGATGCCGTCCATGGGGGAGATGACGCCGCCGAGCACATGGTAGCGGCCGCGATATTCGCGGGTTTTTTCCAGGGCAATTACATCACGGGAATCGGCAACAACGCAGAGAGTATGGGGGTCACGGGTGCGATCGCTGCAAATTGAACACACCGGTTCCGCCGACAGATGAAAACAGGTTTGGCACAGGCCCACCTGATGGCGAGCATTGACGATCGCGGCTGCCAATTCGTCGGCTTCGGCGGCGGGCCGCTTGAGAATGTGCAGGGCAAGGCGTTGGGCCGTCTTGGGGCCAACGCTGGGCAGTTTTTGTAACTGTTCAATTAAGCGGGCAAGGGGCGGCGTATAGATGGTTCAACTCCTTTCTATTGGGGGATGCGTCTCGCCATAACGGCACAGCCTACGGATGGGTCGTGGCTCAATGGGATTTCCATCTTACGGGAATTTGGGTGGCGGCGGTGAGGGTGGCGGCGAGGCCGGCGAGGGTCTCGCTGTCCACACAATGGAACTGTTGGGCCGGAGTGCGATCGCCCCCCTCATTGCCCCGGCCGGACAGCGATCGCTGGCGCGGTTTCGGGCGCGAGGGCGTATTGAGATACACCACAGCCGGCCGCAGTTGGCGCAGCTTTTCAATATAGTCCTCTTGTTGTGACCCTGACCAAGGCCGGAGCACCATCGTTTGGAGTTCAAATTGGCCGCCGTAGGCTTGGCGAAACCGACAGATCCCCGCCCACAACCCCGCCGCCGTCAACCCCGCCACCGGCCGATTAATCCGATGCAAGGCCCCATCTGTCCAGGCATCCAACTTCACCGCCACCCGATCCGCTTGGGCTAACCCCCGGATCACCGCCTCATCCCCCAACAGCGTCCCATTGGTGAGCACCAAACTCGGTCGCTTGATCTGGTCACGCACCGCCTGTAAGATTTCGCCTAAATTTAACGCCAAGGTGGGTTCACCGCTGCCGCTGAGGGTGACAATATCCACCGCTTCGCGATCGATGCTGCGGAGTTCGGCAGCGATTTGGGCGGTGGGCACATAGACGGCGCGGGCTGGGGTGAGGTGTTCAATGCAGCCCAATTGACAATAGACGCAATTAAACGAACAGGTGGACACCGCACCGATGGGATCAATCCCCAGCGATCGCCCATAACGCCACGATCGCACCGGCCCATATACGGTTGAAAATTGTTGTGTCATCATCTGGAACCTCCTTCCCTCTATGCTCTCGCATCCCGGAGATTCTGCTGGGGGTTTATGTGCATTCCGTTACACACCGCAGCCCCTAGAGAATCAACCTATGTTCAGACTGTCTTGATGAGTTGCGATCGCACCCCCACCATCACGCCCGTTTCCATCCCTCCATTGAACCCCTAAAAAAAAACTCACATTAGGAACATTTTGTGACCTGAATGTGAGTTATTTGCGCGATCAAGTGTGAAGTCGCTCAACGGATTGTGGCTTGAGCGGGGATGGCCGCATCGGTAGAATAGCTAACGATGGCGCACGGGTTAGATCCTCTTATTCATCTTCATCAAAATCGCCAGCGTTAACCTGCTTCAGATGAATATGTTTACGCCCTAAGGTGATCTCAAATTCATCACCCGGTTCCAGCCCCATTTTTTTGGTGTAGGCCGAACCAATCAACAGATTGCCGTTAGACTGGACTGTAATTCGGTAACTTGCTGACCGTCCACCACGACCATTACCACTACCAGCACCGTCTAATACGATTCCTTCTGCCATGATTAGGGCTTTGAGGAATTTCATCATGTTGACACGCTCAACCCCGTTTTTGGTGAGCGTATAGTAACCACAGGCTTTCGCCTTTTCATCTTTACTAGAGTTTCCGAGTTCCTTAACTTTTTTGACGAGTTCTTCGCCCGTCAGGGGGGTGGGAGTGGTCTTTGTGCTCATTAATGTCTCGTGATAATTCGGCGATAATTCCTAGGTATCGTTACTGAGGTTTGCTCCAGCAGTGAATCAATACCCAATAAATACAATGGCGTTATTAGAGAATTTGGTTTTGATAAACCTATCAAACTACAATCTATCATAGTTAGTCAATCAAACTTCCATTAATTTAAGCGAAGTTGTCGGCGGCGATCTCTACTCTTTCTTGATTGGCTCAAAAATGATGCTCCTACGCATAGATAATTAGTGAAATGAAACTGACAACTCGTGCTCATTACAGCGTTAAAGCATTGCTTGATTTGAGCTTACAGCCACCCCATAAACCGGCTTCGGTAAGTGCGATCGCCCAACGCCAAGCGATCCCCGCTCCCTATTTAGAGAAATTGTTGATCGAACTGCGTCGAGCGGGGTTAGTCTATTCCGTTCGGGGGGCACACGGGGGCTATTGCCTCGCCCACAAGCCAACGCAAATTTCTCTAGGGCAAATTTTAGCCGCCGTGGGAGAGACGATTAACCCCCTGCCACACCACCAGCCCGATCAAGATCAAGCCGAAGATTGGGTCACCTATAGTTTGTGGCAACGTCTTCATGCGAAGCTCAAGGCGGTGCTCTACGAGATCACCTTAGCGGATCTATACTATGATGCCCGCAGCCAACAAACCATTCAAGACAACGACCATAATTTTGTGGTTTGATATGTCATGCTCGCCAGGTTAGTGGGGACTCACTCACCCTAGTTCTTGCGATAACTTTACGTTGGAAATTAGGCGGCGCTGAGTTCGATCACATTATCGTCGGGGTCACAGACGAAGAGTGCATCTCGCCCGGATGCACTGACTTGAAAGGGGCAATTATGGGCGCTGAGAGTGGCTTTGAGGGCGGCAAAATCATCAACGGCGCAGGCAATATGAGGGTTTCGCCCCCATTTTTCGCGGTTAATGGGAGGGGCGGCGGGGGCAGATGTGGTAATCAGGTGTAGTTGGCTGCTGCCAATTTGATACCAGATGCCGGGAAAATTCAGCGATCGCTCCACCGGAACTAAACCTAAAATCCCTTCATAAAACCGGCGGGCGGCGGCCAAATCTCGAACAACAATCGCCGTGTGCAAATACCCTTGAATCATCATTTCCCCTGAATTCCACACTTGAGGATTCTACCGCAGCGTAGGGCTCGGCATCACTCCCGCAGTGGATATCAGAATTTGACTCGCTGGGGGATTAACTGCCGCGATAGGTGCTGTAGGCCCAGGGCGACACGAGGAGCGGCACATGGTAGTGGCTTGTGAGGTCGGCAATGCTAAAGGCGATGGGTACATGGTCTAAAAAGGGGGGATCGCTCTGGGGCGTAGCGCGATCGCGGAAATAGTCCGCCACGGCAAAGATCAGTTCATACTGTCCGATCGCGAATTGTTCGGGGGGGAGGACGGGGGTATCGGTGCGTCCGTCGAGGTTGGTGGTGAAGGTGGCGTGGTGGTGTCGGGTGCGATCGGGTGCGATCGCCCACAATTCGATCACCATTCCCGCCGCCGGACAACCATTAGCTGTATCTAAAACATGAGTTGTCAGAAAACCGGTCATAGATTCTAGGTCAGGGTGTGACATTACGCGCAAGTGCTCATCGAGCGATTTTAATTCTAGCGGCAGCATCACCCCGATCAAGCACAACAAACTGTAACGCTTTTGCCCGTTCCCTTGAAGTTATGCAACGTTTCGTAAGACTTCCGGGATTTCTTCCTAATGGTGGAGGTCTCGTTTCCCATCGATTGCTATGATTGAAGCAGAGTTAAATCATTTCATACGCCATCAATTATCCCATTTCATCCAAGCGTTCCGTAAACAGCAGTTTTTCAATGATCACGTCATTGCATCCTAGTGAAACGAATGGGGATTGCTGCTAATCGGAATTCGGTGATTGGGTTGGATTAGAACTCTTGTGGTGTTGAGGATAGAGATTATTTTGGAGGATATTATGGGTCGCCTATATACAGCATCTTTGCTAACCATTGCTACCGTTTTTGGGCTTGCTGGCATGGGTCATGCGGAAAACCCTGCCGATGTGCAGCAACTGCTGGAAACCAGAGCTTGCGAGGCTTGTGACCTTTCTAATGCAGACCTGACCGGGATGCATTTGATTGGTGCAGACTTGCGGAGTGCCAACCTCCAAGGCGCGAACCTGACGGGGGCAAATCTCGAAGGGGCTGACTTAACCGGGGCTGATTTAAGTGGTGCAGATTTAACCCTCACCATGCTAACTAATGCAGAATTAGTCAATACGGATCTCACCGATGCAACGCTGTTGGCAACAAACCTCAATAGTGCCATTCTCAATGGAGTAAACTTCACGGCGGCCACCCTCAATGATGTGCAATTAGCAGGGGCTACAATTACAGATTTAGTGATCACCGATGCAACGATTGAAAATACTCCCATTGGCATCGGCGGCGAAGATGGCGAGATCGATCCGGATCTCTTACCGGAGTTGGCAGAATAGCGGCGGAAACCGGCATGATTCTCATCACTTCAGCTTCGTTCTGAACCCTGATCAACAAGATTGATCATGAAGAACTACAGATTTGGGATGGATAGATTGGCAGTGGTTGCATCTTCGGATGTGTGCCACTGTTTTTCCTATGGAGCGGGAGAGGGGCGGGAAATGTCGGGAGTGGGAGGGGAGTCGATACAATACAGCTATCCCGATCCAGTTGGGATTGAATTATTTGTGTTTGAGCTGAAAATTCTATGATTAAGCCGCTGTTTTTGTTGATCCCTGCACTGTTAACGGGTTGGGCGTTGCCTGCGATCGCCGTGACGGAAATTGATGTGGGGGTGGTGCAGCGGTTTGGTGATGAGCAGGGCGATCGC
>CAZCWE010000217.1:0-7550 GCA_964502285.1 uncultured Spirulina sp.
ACAAACCCCGCCTCCACCAACCCCCCCACTTCAGCCTCGACCTCGATCAACACCTCGTCACCCGTCACCGCCCCGACCACCCCGACGAAATTCTCGACCTCACCGCCCTCGAATTCAACCTCCTCAGCGTCTTCCTCAGCTACCCCGGCCGCGTCTGGACTCGCCCCCAACTAATCGAAAAACTTTGGGGCGATGACTTCTTTGGTGATGAGCGCGTCGTTGATACCCACGTCGGCCGCCTCCGCAAAAAAGTCGAATTCGACCCCTCCCAACCCCAATTCATCAAAACCGTCATCGGCCTCGGCTACAAATTTGAAGACGAAACCTAACTCCGCCCCCACCCCCCAACCCGGTACAATAGCCACGGAGTACAATCGGTCATTCCTCACGCCCCATGGATATCAAACACGGTTTTGTCGGTACAGTCGGAAACACCCCCCTCATTCGTCTCAACAGCTTCAGCGACGAAACCGGGTGCGAAATTCTGGGTAAAGCCGAGTTTTTAAACCCCGGCGGTTCCGTCAAAGACCGGGCCGCCCTCTACATCATTGAAGACGCTGAAAAACAAGGATTACTCAAACCCGGTGGCACTGTTGTTGAAGGCACTGCCGGGAATACCGGCATCGGCCTCGCCCATATCTGCAATGCCAAAGGCTACAAATGCCTGATCATCATCCCCGAAACTCAATCCCAAGAAAAAATGGATATGCTGCGCACCCTCGGCGCAGAAGTTCGCCCCGTGCCCGCCGTCCCCTACAAAGACCCCAACAACTACGTCAAACTCTCAGGCCGGGTGGCGGATGAACTCGAAAACGGCATCTGGGCAAATCAATTTGAAAACCTGGCCAACCGTAACGCCCATTACGACAGCACCGGCCCCGAAATTTGGGCCCAAACCGACGGCGGTGTTGATGCTTGGGTCGCCGCGACGGGAACGGGGGGAACCTATGCCGGGGTGACGCTATTTTTAAAGGAAAAAAATCCTGAGATTCGCTGCGTGGTGGCTGACCCGATGGGGAGCGGTCTCTATAGTTACGTGAAAACGGGGGAAATTAAACCCGAAGGCAGTTCGATCACGGAAGGCATCGGCAATAGCCGGATCACGGGCAATATGGAGGGCGTGCCCATTGATGACGCGATCCAAATTGACGACAAGGAATGTGTGCGGGTGATCTATCAACTCTTGGAAAAAGAGGGGCTGTTTATGGGCGGCTCGGTGGGGATTAATGTGGCGGCAGCCTATGCCCTGGCGAAGGAGATGGGGCCGGGTCATACGATTGTGACGGTGCTCTGTGATGGGGGGTCGCGCTATCAATCCAAGCTCTATAATCTCGATTGGTTAGCGAGTCGGGGGTTATATCCCCACGCTTAGGTGCGATCGCACCAGTTTGCCCCATCGTTTACCCTAGAAAGGCGCATTAATAATCATCGGGATTGTGTGTCATGGCTTCTCAGTGGGAAAATTTATTGCAAAATGCGGGAACGTGGGACGGAACCTTTATCCGGTTGAGTCCGGAGGGGGCGATCGCCAGTCAAACCCCTTCGCGGCTCTGTCTGGAACGGGTAGGCGATCGCGAAGCTCGGTTTGAGTTGACCCGCTTTCCCGCCGATGCGCCCCCCACCACCCACCGCAACGAATTTTCGACCCTCTCCCGCAGCGTTTTGTTTGGTAACGATGGCTCGTTTACCAAAGGGTCGATGCAATGGAGTCCCGTGTCGGATTTTGGCACGGAGTTCGGCCTGACGCTGCCGGAAGCCCGTTTGCGGTTGGTGCAAATGTATCAGCGGGGCGGGGACTTGGACTATCTGGTGTTGATTACGGAAACGCGGGCCGGGTGTGACTCGGTGCCACGCCCGACCTTGACGGTGGAGCAGTTGGTGGGAACCTGGCAGGGCGAAGCGGTGACCTATCACCAAGATTGGACAGTGTCGTCCTCTGCGACCCATTTAACTATCACCCAAATTGCCCCCGACCGGATTGAGCAAACCCTCACCTATGGGTCACAAGTGCTCAAATCCCAAGCGCAACAGGTGGGCGATCGCCTCCTCTTCACCCAAGGCGAACTGTCCTATCAATTGTTACTGCTACCCCACGGCGGCTCCTCCCTCTGTCCCCAAACGATTCCCCGCGTCACCGCGTTTGTCTGTGAATTGGGCTGGCTCCTGGATGCGACAACGCGCCTGCGCTTGGTGCGCCAATACGATCGCACCGGGGCTTGGCTGAATCAAACTTGGATTAAAGAATCGAAGGTGGCGTAATCCTCTTTGATCTGTCTGAAAAATGCCCCCAGGATTGGGCGCGATCGCTCCAATTCTGGGGGCATTGTGGGGGAATCGAGGCGAACCCCGATTTAACCCAACGTTACGAGCTTAGGCCTCGCTTTCGATGTGAATGAACAACAGACCCATCACGACGGCGGGCATCACCAGTCCCACGAGGGGAACCAGAATACTCGGTAAAAATGACGCGGCGTAAGCACCAGTCATATCGGCTTCTCCTTAAATAGTTGAGGGTGTTAAAACAAAATCAAAACCCACAGCGGGCGATCGCAACTAGGCGAGGCCGAACAAACTGGGGGCAATGTAGATGAAGTACGCGAACGCTGCACCGCCGCAGCCGCCGAGCAGAAAACCGCTCGCAAAATCGCTCCATCCTTCTTTGGTGGCGAAGCTATCCGGCGGGTTGGGCGTGGTGACTGTGGCCACGGGCTTACCCGATCCCACACCACCATAGATGGACAAACAACCGGTGAGGATCACCACCAACCCAATTGCTGCCATCAGACCTGCCAAATCAGCGTATTCCGTGTTCCGGAGGGGCCCCAAGAGCGCAAACGGCCCGTAGAGCAAATAGCCATGGGCCATACCCACTTCCAAACCGCGACGATTCGCTGACAACCCTGCCCGATACGCAGGCAGATTGTTAATCAAAGCCTTGGTAAATCCCGAAGAATTGACCGGCGTGGCTAGGTTCCCAACTTGAGGATCGCCACCATCACTAATTACATCCAATGCCATGAATGTTATCTCCTCTCAATGCAGACAAAATGCTCTTTCGACTTTGTGATGAGCGCGATCGCCATCGATATCGATGGAAGATTGCCCAGTATCACAAAGGGTTAAGATTAGTCTAGTTTTATCAGACAAGCGTAGCAGGGGCGCGAGATCCGACCGTTGTGTTTAAAAAAGTTCATGTTTCCCCCAGGCGGTGCAGTGGCCCTCGCTGCAACCCCGGTGACCCTCTCGATTGAGCGGGGCCCCATCTCGCCCTCTACAATTTAAAGAGTCATTATGCAGTTATTAGGTTAAATACTTATGTTCCAATCTTCCCTAGGGATGCTCTTCCGACGGGGGGCGATCGCGCTCTGTTGTGCCATCCTCAGCGTCACCCTGTGGATCGCGCCGAGCCACGCCACCACGGTCTACGATCTCCCCAGCCAAGTCAGCAGCAGCGGCGTGGTAGACTCCGCTGATGTCCTCAGTCGCCTCACGGTGGGCAAGTTAGACAAAGCCCTCCAATCCCTCGCCGAGTCCACCGGCCAACAGGTGCATCTCGTCACCATCGAACGGCTCGACTACGACGACACGATCGCTGCCTTTACGGATCGCCTCTTTGCACGCTGGTTCCCGACCCCAGAATCCCAGGACAATCAAACCGTCCTCGTTTTGGCCACCTTAACCAACCAAGGCGGCATCCATTCCACCGCTGGCGAAGCCCTTCCCCCCGACATCGCCACCAGCGTGGCCGAGGACACCCTCCTCGCTCCCCTACGCCAAGGGGGTGGCAAATACAACAAAGCCCTCGTTGATGCGGGCGATCGCCTCGTGGCGGTGCTTTCTGGGCAGCCTGATCCTGGTGCGCCGGATGTGGGCGGTGTGGATGTGGAAGCCACGTTTGCCAGTGCCGAAGAAACCGACGATCGCAATGCGACCGTGTGGGTTGTAGTGTTGCTCGTGGTGGCGACGGTGGTTCCCATGGTGACCTATTTCGCCTATGTGGGCATGCCGGGACGTTAACCCGCCCCCTCAGGCTGGAGGAGTTGGCCAGTCAAACTAGCGATCCCAACTCCTCCAACATCCGGCTCTGCCTGAATGATTTACCCTAATTTTTGCGATGCGTTATGAAGTTTAAATCTGCACCGATGACCCTGTATCCCATCGATATTGCGGCCCTGAGCACGGTGGTAGTGCTTACGGTTTTGGCCGGGATCTTGTTGCTCAGCGGGGTCATCTGTCGGGGCGATCGCTGTTGGGTGGATACGCGCCCGAAGGTGGCCGAATTTAATTGGCAAGATGACATCATTCGGGCGGAGGACAACGCCTTTGTGCTGGAATTCAACCGCCCGATGGATCATGCCGGTGTGGAAAACAACCTGAAAATCACGATCCCCGATAAGCCCGAAGTGACCGAGCCGCTGCCGGGAAAATTTAGCTGGGCGGGGCGACGCTTGGCCTATACGTTGGATTTTCCGGCCCCCTATGGCGATCGCTACCAATTAAGCCTCGCCGGAGCCCAGGAAAAATTTCGCGGCAATGACGAACTGGGCCAGGAAATGCAGCCCTTCACCGCCACCTTCCGCACGCCCGATCGCATCTTTGCCTATATCGGTCTGGAACGCGAAGAGGAAGGCCGCCTCATTCTCTACAACCTCACCCAACAGCGCAAAACCATCCTCACCCCCTCGAACTTGGTCGTGACGGAGTTTGAACCCTATCCCGACGGCCAGAGCATTTTATTCAGCGCCATTGATGCGGATTTGACCCGTGCTGATCTCCTCGAACAGCAACTTTATCGCGTCACCACGGGGGTCAGTGCCACGGTGGACGGAGACGCGATCGCTGCGGGTCAAGTCACACCAGAGTTAACCAGTGAAACCCACCAAATTCTCAACTTTGACCTCTCCGCCGATGGCAGCATTATTGTCGTGCAACGGGTGGAGCGGGATGACCCGACCCAAGTGGGACTATGGTTAATTCGGGACGACCAAGACCCTATCCCCCTGGACAATCAACCGGGGGGCGTGTTCCAGATTGCCCCGGACAATCAACTAATTGCCATGGCCCAAGGGGAAGGGATCGCGCTCTTGTCCCTTGAGCCGGGGGCGGAACCGCTGGACTTTTTGGCGCAGTTTGGCATGGTGTTGGATTTCACCCCCGACGGCACAACGGCGGCAATGGTGGACTATAACCGCGATAAGCCGGATTTGCTCTATACGCGATCGCTTTACCTCGTCACCAACCAACGCACCCAAGAAAAAATCTTCGACACCCAAGGCTCGATTGTGGACTGTTCCTTTGATCCAAGGGGCGAAAATCTCTATTGTCTCTTGACCAATTTGCTCGAAGGGCAAGAATACGCCGAACAGCCCTATGTGGCTCAGGTTAATCTCCAAACCAAAGAAATTCTGCCCCTCACCACCCTGCCCGATTATCGAGATATTCACCTCAGCGTCGCGCCGGATGGGTTGGCATTGTTGTTTGACCAATTGGTGACTGATCCAGAGGCGGGGCGCGATCGCCTCTTACAAACCGATGGCGGGGAAGCGATCGTAAACAGTCAACTCTGGATTCTGATTCCGCCAGGGGATACCGATGCGCCGCCAGATTTAGAAGAGTTGCCCTTTGTGGGGATTCAACCCCAATGGTTGCCCTAGGGTGCGATCGGGACGGCTTAGCTCGCATCAAATGCAATCAAAGCGATGCACTGCCATGGGTCAAGGTATCAAAAACCTTCTTTTTTAGTCTTTGACGCAGTGCGTAACTGAATAGTTAAGGGAGCCTATTAGTGATGTTCATGTTGCAAGTGACCAAGGATCAGATTTTTGCGTTAATTGATCAGCTTTCTGCGGGGGAACAGCAGGAGATTTTGCAATATCTCATGAATAAGACTCATGCTCATTCGCAATTATCATCACATCCGATTAACCAGTTTGCGGGAAAGGTCAAGGCATTTGAAGGAGTTGATCCTGTCGCTTGGCAGAAACAAGTGCGGAGTGAGTGGGATGAAGCTTGATTATCTGATTGACACCAATATTTTGATTTCGTTATTTAATCAAGAGTTAGTTCAACCCATCCCTAGTGGTGATATTGGTTATTCAATCATTACAATGATTGAAGTCTTGTCATTAAAGGGATTATCTTCAGAAGCAGAAGTGTTAATTCGATCCAGCTTAGAATATCTTGTTCAGGTTTCTCTTAATGCCGTAATTGTGGAGAAGACCATTCAATTACGGAAACAATATCGCGTAAAAGTGCCCGATGCAATCATCGTGGCGAGTGCTTGGGACTGTAAGGCTGTCTTGATCACGAATGATCGACAATTATCAAAAATCAGCCAAGTTGAGACGCTTTCTTTGGGTTAGCTGATAGAGCGGTAGTCGAAGCGGTTAAGCTACTCGAATATTTTAGAAACAAGGGGCTAAAGCTGTCTTACCTATCCCCATTAATCTGCTCACACGAGGGCATCCGGTGGGAACGTTGCTTAGACTAGATCAGCGTAGGATATTTCGGGGGATCTTAAGAATGAGCCACAGTTCAGAGTCACAGACGATCGCATCTGCTATGTCGCCGCGCCGTTGGACGATTGAAGCCAGTGAAGCACTGTATCGGGTTCATGACTGGGGGGAGCCGTATTTTGCCGTGAATGCGGCAGGCCATGTGATGGTGTCGCCCCAGGGCGATCGCGGCGGGTCGTTGGATTTGTATGAACTGGTCGAAGGGTTGCAGCAGCGGAATTTAGAATTACCGCTGTTGATTCGGTTTCCGGATATTTTGGGCGATCGCATCGAACGCCTCAACGCCTGTTTTTCAAAAGCGATCGCTCGTTATCGCTACCCCGGCAGCTATCGCGGCGTTTACCCGATTAAATGCAACCAAAATCGCCATTTAGTGGAAACCCTCGTCAACCTGGGCGAACCCCATCACTTTGGCCTCGAAGCCGGGTCAAAACCGGAATTAATGATCGCCCTCGCCAGTTTGCCCCCCAATCAAAGCCCCCACGATCCACCCCGGTTATTAATCTGCAACGGCTACAAAGACCGCGAATATATTGAAACTGCTCTCCTTGCCACGCGCCTCGGCCACACCCCGATTTTGGTGATTGAACAGTTGGACGAATTGCGCCTAATTTTAGACATCAGCCAGCAATTAAATATTCTGCCCAACCTGGGCGTGCGGGCGAAACTGAACACGAAAGGTTCCGGTCATTGGGGCAATTCCACGGGCGATCGCGCCAAATTTGGCCTGACGATCCCGGAAATTCTCGCCGTGGTTCAACAATTAGACGCAGCCGATCGGCTCGACTGTTTGCGCCTGTTGCATTTTCATGTGGGGTCGCAGATTTGCGCGATTCGGGTGATTAAAGATGCGATTCGGGAAGCCGCGCAGATTTATGTGGAGTTGGCGAAATTAGGCGCAGCGATGCAATACCTTGATGTAGGGGGCGGGTTAGCGGTGGATTATGACGGCTCGAAAACCCAAACCGCCGCCTCGAAAAACTACAACATGCAGAACTACGCTAACGACATCGTGGCGGAAGTGCAGGAGGCCTG